>JBGPNP010000073.1:0-9608 GCA_041487575.1 Gaiellaceae bacterium
ACTTCGGCCTGTCCTGGGACAACACGGGCAAGAACGGGCACTACCGCGCCTTCGACTGGGCCGCGTGACGGCTCCCGGCTCCTGACGCGATCCATAAGCTCGGCATAATGAACGCTTATGGATACGCGTCAGCTTGCCGCGTTCTGCGAGGTCGTCGAGCGCCGGAGCTTCTCCCAAGCCGCTGAGCGGCTCGGCGTCACGCAGCCCGCGGTGAGCCTCCAGGTTCGCGCGCTCGAGGAGCGGCTCGGGCGGCGGCTGCTCGACCGCTCCGGCCGGCGGGTCGAGCCGACCGAGGCGGGGCTTCGCCTCTACCGGAGCGCTCAGCGTCTTCTCCAGCTCGAGGCGCAGATCCTCGAGGAGCTTGCCGACGAGGAGGGCGCTCCGCTCCACGGCGAGCTTGCGATCGGCGCATCGACCGGGCCCGGCGCACACATGGTGCCCCTCCTCCTCTGCGAGTTCGCGAGCCTCCACCCCGAAGTTCGGGTCGCGCTCTCTGTCTCCGACACGCAGACCGTCATCGACCGGGTTGCCGACCGGGAGCTCGAGCTCGGCGTGGTCGGCGCGCTCCGCCGCCACCGGGCGCTCCGCTTCGAGCCGCTCGTGCGTGACGAGATCGTCCTCGCCGTCCCCGCCGGCCATCGCTTCGCCGGGCGCGAGGTGGCGTTCGGCGAGCTCAGGGAAGAGCGGCTGATCGCGATGCAGGAGGGCGCGGGCGTTCGCCAGGTGGTCGAGGCGGAGCTCCGCCGGGCGGGCCTGCGGCTGCGCGACCTGGAGCCGAGCCTCGAGCTCGGGCTCCAGGAGTCGGTGAAGACCGCGGTGGCGGCCGGGTACGGTGTCGCCTTCATCTCGCGTACCGCGGTGGAGGGAGAGCTCGCCGCCGGAACGCTGGCTGTCGCTCGGGTCGTCGGGCTCGAGCCGGCGCGGCAGATCTACGTCGTCCGCGCGGCCTCGCGGGTGCCGACCCGCGCTGCCGAAGCTTTCCTCGCCTTCGCAGGGGAGCGTCTGGGGTGATCGTCGAATGGGGGCTCGACCGGCTTCCGGCCGTGCTTCGCGCGCTCGGGATCGAGCGCGCGCTCCTCGTCACGAGCGAGCGTTGGCGAGCAGTCGCTCTTCCCGTCGCCGGCTCGTACTTCGGCGTGCGGCCGCACGCGCCGCTCGACTCGGTCGATGCCGCGGCGGCGGCGGCCGCCGATTTCGACGGACTGGTCGCCCTCGGCGGCGGCAGCGCGATCGACACAGCGAAGGCCGTCTCGGCGCGCACAGGGCTCGCGGTCGTCTCGATCCCGACGACGTACGCGGGCGCGGAGTGGACGGACTTCTTCGGTGTCCGCGACGAGGCCGCCGGGGTCAAGCGCGGCGGTACCGGGGCACGGGTGGCCGGGATCGTCTCCGAGCCGGAGCTGACGCTGGGCCTCCCGCGCGCGGAGACGGGCGGGACCGCTCTGAACGCGCTCGCCCACTGCGCCGAGGCGCTCTACGTCGCCGGCCGGAACAAGGCTGCCGCCGGCGAGGCGCTCGCCGGGGCGGGTCTCATCTCGGGCTCGCTCCCGCGCGTCCTCGCCTACGGGCGGGACAGGACGGCACGGCAGCAGCTCCTGGAGGGGGCGATGCACGCAGGCGCGGCCATGGCCGGCGCGGGCCTCGGCCTGGGCCACGCGATGGCGCAGGCGCTCGGCGGCTTCTACGGGCTCCCCCACGGCGCCGCGAACGCCCTCTGCCTGCCGGCGGCTCTCCGCTTCAACGCCTCGGTTGCGGCCGGGGAGCTTGGCCGTCTCGCCCGCGCGATGGGCGTGGCCGATGCGGCCGCGCGCGCCGAGGAGCTCGCGCGACTCGCCGGCTTCGAGCGCCTGCGCGACCTCGGCGTCCGGGAGGAAGACCTCGACGCGATCGCGGAGGCGGCCGCCTCGCGCGCAGGCGCGAGGGCGAACCCGCGGCCGGCGAGCCCGGGAGAGATCGCCGGGCTCTACCGGTCGATCTACTGAGTCTCCCGATCCTTACCGGGGCCGCCGACGAGCCGGTCCTTGCCGGGGCCGCCGATGAGGATGTCATTGCCGGTGCCGCCGAAGAGCGTGTCCCGCCCGCCGCCGCCGCTCAGGACGTCGTTGCCGGGGCCGCCCTCGAGGAGGTCGGCTCCGCCTCCGCCGTCGAGCGTGTCCCTGCCGGTGCCGCCGACGATGACGTCGTTCCCGCCCCCGCCGAGCGCGCGGTCGTTCCCGGGGCCGGCGAGGATCTTGTCGCCCTTCCCGCCGCCGGTGAGCGTGTCGGAGCCGCTGCCGCCGACGAGCGTCGTCGGGCCGGAGAAGCCGGTGGCGTTGAGCGCGTTCGAGCCCGGGCCACCCGAGAGCCTCGCCGCGTCGAAGCCGCTGATCGCGTCGGTGCCGAGCCCGGTGAGGCTCGAGTTCGTCAGCGTCATGCTCACGTCGGCCGACTGCGTGAGGAGGTCGGTGCCGTCGCCGCCGATGAGCGAGTCGTTCCCCTTCGCGCCGACGATGGTGTCGTTCCCGGCACCGCCGTCGATCGTCACGCTGCCGGAGAAAGCCGAGGCGTCGAGCTTCGTGCTCGCCGGGCCGGCGGTGAACTGCACCTGCTCGATTCCGCTCAGAGGCTTGACGGCGGGCCCGGCCAGGCTCGTGTCGGTGAGCGTCAGGCCGGTGTCGCCGGCGTCCACGACCTTGTCGGTCTCGCTTCCGCCGGTGAGGGTGTCGGTTCCGGCGCCCCCGTTGAGCGTGTCGTTGCCGCCGCTGCCGTTCAGGCTGTCGCTTGCCGGGCCGCCGACGAGCGAGTCGTTGCCGGCGCCGCCGTCGAGCGTGACGCTGCCCGAGAACGCCGACGCGTTGAGCGTGTCGTTCCCGCTGCCGCCGGTGAGGGCCGCCTGGTCGATGCCCGAGAGCGTGTCGGTGCCGTTCCCGGTCAGGCTCGAGTTGGTGAGCGTGAAGCTTGCGCTCGCCGACTCGACGACCTTGTCGGTGTCCTCCGCGCCCGTGATCGTGTCGTTGCCGGCGCCGCCGGTGATCGTGTCGTTCCCGGTGCCGCCGGTCAGGCTGTCGCCGGAGGAGCCGCCGACGAGGGAGTCGTTGCCGGCTCCGCCGGTCAGCGTCACGCTCCCGTTCGTGAAGGAGGAAGCCACGATCGTGTTGTTTCCGTTTCCGCCGGTGAGCTCGGCGCGGTCGATCCCGCTGAGCGTGTCGGTGCCGTCACCGGTGAGGCTCGAGTTCGTCAGCGTGAGGTTCGCGTCGGCGGTGTCGCTCACGCGGTCGGTGCCGGAGCCGCCGTCGACGGTGTCGTTCCCCGAGCCGGGGTTGAGCGTATCGTCGCCGCTGCCGCCCGTGACGGAGTCGTTCCCGCTCCCGCCGGTGAGGTTGTCGGCGCCGCCGCCGCCCTTGACGGTGTCGTTGCCGGCGCCGCCGTCGAGGGTGACGTTGCCCGAGAACGCGGAGGCGTCGAGCGTGTTGTTCGAGCTGCCTCCGGTAAGGCTGGCCTGGTCGATGTTTGCGAGCGTGTCGGTGCCGAGTCCGCTGACACTCGTGTTGGTCAGGGTCATGCTGACGTCGCCGGAGGCGCTTACCCGGTCCGTGCCGCTGTCGCCGTCGATGCTGTCGGACGCGGAGCCGCCCGTGAGCGTGTCGTTCCCGGAGCCGCCGTGGAGCGTGACGCTGCCCGTGAACGCGGACGCGTCGAGCTTGTCGTTCCCGGACCCGCCGGTGAGGCTCGCCGTGTCGAAGTTCGCGAGCGTGTCCGTCCCCGCCCCGGTCAGGCTCGTGTTCGTCAGCGTCATGTCGGCGCTCGCGCTCTGGACGATGCGGTCTGTCCCGCTCACGCCGTCGAGCGAGTCACTGCCGGACCCGCCGGTGATCGTGTCGTTCCCGGTGCCGCCGCTGATGGTGACGCTGCCGCTGAACCCCGCAGCCGAGATGCTGTCGTCGCCGCCGCTCCCGGTGAGGCTGGCGGTGTCGATGCCGCTCAGCGTGTCCGTGCCGTTCCCGGTCAAGCTCGAGCTCGACAGAGTGCTCGCGCCGGACACGGACTCGACCAGCTTGACCGTGCCGCCGGAGCCGCCGGTGAGCGTGTCGTTCCCGCCGCCTCCCGTCAGCGTGGCAGTGCCCAGGCTCCCGAACGACCCCGAGGTGACGCCGCTCAGGTCGATGTTGTTGGCGCCTGACCCGCCGGTGATGACCATCGACGTGATCGACGAGCAGAGGGCTGCTCCGGACGTCGGGTTGGAGCCGTTCACCTTCACGTCGAAGACGCTGGCGCCGTCGTCGACGCACGTGATCGTGATCGCGTCGCTTCCGTCGCTCGTGACCGTGAGCGTGCCTCCGCTCACCGAGTTGGTGGTAAGCGACGCGCCCGCGGTTCCCGTCCCGACGACGAAGAAGAGGAGGAACATGGCCGCCGCTGCGAGCCCCGCGCGGGACTGCCGCGCGAGCTCCTCGATCCGGTCGCGTGCGGAGAGGGCAGGCACCCGGGCGACCGCGTAGCGCCCGAGCCACTCGGCGGCGAGCGCCGGGTCGATCTCTTCGAGGAGCGCGAGCTCGCGCGGGCCGCCGAGGAGGTCATACGCGCGCCGGTTCAGCGCGAGCTCGAGCGAGTCGCGCGAGTCGGCCACGAGCAGGGCTGCCGCGGTCACGGCCTGAAGGCACGCGGGCGACAGGTCGGGGAGGCCGCGCCAGGAGACGACCGCCGCGAGGTCGCGCCCGAGCCCGGCTGCAACGTCGAGCGCGGCCTTGCCTGCCGCGCCGCCGCCGAGGTAGCCGATCGGGAGCGCCCGGCCCGGCCGCGCTCGCAGCCACTCGGTCGCCGTCAGAAGCCGGTCGGCGTGGAGCGGCGCGCCCATCGCGAGCGCCCGCGCGGGCGGCTCGAGGAGGAGCGTGCCGACGCTCGCTGCGTTCAGCGCCCTCGCAATCCCCTGGAGCTCGGGGCCGCTCATGCGGAGGCCGTCGTGGGCGAGGACCGCCCACCCGACGGTGCCGCGAGGCTCGCGCACGCGGGCGCGTAGGCTCGTCTCGGAGCGCCGGAAGCGCGCGCTCAGAGCGAGATCGAGGACCCTCTCACCGTGATCGAATGGACGACGGGCTGCGGCCATGGTCTCCCTCCCAGGTGCGGACGGCGCGAGCGTATCAGCGTCCTGTTATCCCCTCGTAAAGCTCGACGAGTCGCGGCAGCGTCTGGTCGAGGGCGTAGTCCGCCCGCACCGTCTCCTCGGCGGCGCGGCGAAGGTGCACGTAGGCGCCAGGGCTCCCGGAGACGTCGAGCGCGGCCGCGGCAAGCCCTTCGTGGTCGAAGAAGTCGACGAGGATCCCGTTCTCGCCGTGGCGGACGACCTCACGCACCGGCTCCGTGTCGGACGCGACGACGGCGCAGCCACAGGCCATCGCGTCGAGGAGCGACCAGGAGAGGACGAACGGGACCGTCAGGTACACGTGGGCGTCTCCCGCCGCGAGAACCTGAGCGAGCGTCGCCGGCGGGATCTGCCCGAGGAAGCGGATCCGCTCGAGGTCGTAGCCGCCCTCGGCGAGGACGTGCTCCTTGAAGCTCGGGACGCCGACGTGCTTGAGGTCGCCGCCGTAGGCGACGCGGTCGTCCACGACGACCAGGCACACGGCGCGCGGATCGGCCTCGCAGACGAGCCGGGCGGCGCGCATGAAGACGTCGAAGCCGCGCATCGACTCGAGGCCGCGGGAGACGTAGGTGACGATGCGGGCGTCCGGGTCGAGGCCGAGCTCGGCGCGGGCGGCCGCCCGGTCGCGCGGGTGCCAGAGTTCCAGGTCGACGCCGTCGTGGACGACCCGGATCTTCGCCCGGTACGCCTCCGGGAAGAGGTTCCGTTGCCAGTGCGTCGGCGAGTAGCCGGCGCGGCACTGCTCCAGGTCGAGCATGATCATCGCGTTCCGGGCGCGGCTGCGGAGGATGTCCTCGGGGAGCGGTGGGAAGTCGGGGCGGAAGTCGAGGTCGCTCCCGTGCGGGCGGTAGAAGTACTCGAAGTAGCCCACGAGGGGCGTGTCGGGCCAGAGCTCGGGCAGGAAGAGCGTCGAGCCGAAGCCCGAATGACCGACGACGACGTCCGGGCGGAGCTCGTCGCGGAGCGGCGCAAGCGCCTCGTAGACGCCCTGCGCGTGGGCGACGGCGTTCTCGAACGTGCGCGCGAGGTAGTGCGTGCCCTCGGTCGCGCCGCCCTGCGGCCGGTACTGGATCTTGCGGATCCCCGCGACGGCTCCCGGCTCCGTCTCCGAGACGAAGGTGCATTCCCAGCCGCGGTCACGGACGAGGTGGGCGGCGATGTGGCCGAACTGCGCCGGGAAGTTCCGGTGGACGAAGAGGGCGTGCACCGGCGCTCGAGCTAGCGCCGGGGTCGCGCCAGGCGCCTCTCGACGGTCGCGAGCGCCGGGTCGGACACGCGGCTCGCGAGGCCGACGGCCCAGGCGAGCACGGGACGGCCGAGCGTCGCCACGGCGGCAGCGCACAGGAGGCCGATCCCCGCGCCGGCGAGGACGTCCCCCGGGTAGTGGACTCCGACGAGCACCCGCGAGAAAGCGATCGCGCTCGCGGCGAGGAGGAAGAGAAGGCCGGCGCGGACGCTGAAGAAGAGCACTGCGAAGGCGATCGCAAACGCCGCGGTCGCGTGGTCGCTCGGGAAGGAGGGGTCGGCGGAGCGGTGGACGAGGAGCAGCGTCGAGCCGGGATGGGTTAGAAAGGGCCGCTCGCGGAACCAGAGCTTGCCGATCGCCTGGCCGACGAGCAACCCGAGTCCCGCTGAGACGAGCGCGGAGGAGGCCGCGAGCTTCCAGCGCGTCGAGCCGTAGGGTCGTGCCAGGAGCCAGAGGCCGGCGGTCGCGGCCGCAAAGATCGGGACGCTCCAGCTCGAGAAGTCGACCACGACCTGCTGGAGGTGGCCGTGGCCGGCGAGCAGGCTGTTGAGGAAGTGGAAGACGCGGAAGTCCATCCGACGATTCTAGTGGCTCGCCTGGCGACGTCCTCCGCACCTCCGGCGGCGCGAAGGCTGTGCCAGGCTGCGTCCTCGGTCACGTCCATGCTCGCGAGCATGGACGTTCCCTGTGTCCTTGCCCGGCTTGCTTCGCACTCGCCGGAGGTACAGCAACGTCATCCGCCGAACCACTAGGCTTGACCCTGAGATGACCGACGACTGGAGGCTCACGGCATCCCTCCGCGACGAACGAGAGGCGCTCGACCTCGTCGAGGCGCTGCGCCAGGTCGAGCTCGAGGGCCACGGCGAGTTCGCCGAGCGGGTGATCGTGAGCCACGACGGCCCGAGGGCCTACCTCTACGCCGGCTCGGAGGAGCAGCTCGAGCACGCGCGGGAGCTCGTGGACGAGGCGCTCTCGAAGCTCGGGCTCGGAGCGATGATCTCCGTCACCGTCTGGCACCCGATCGAGCAGCGCTGGGAGGACGCCGACCTGCCGCTCCCGCGCACGGAGGAGGAGAAGGAGCGCGAGCGCCGGGTCCGGCTCGAGCGCGAGACGCAGGAGTCGCTCGAGAGCGGCTTCGCGGAGTGGGAGGTCCGGGTGGAGCTTCCGACTCACCCCGACACGGTCCGCCTGGCGCAGCGGCTCGAGTCGGAGGGGCTCCCCGTTGTGCGCCGGCACCAGTACCTGCTCGTGGGCGCTGCCAACGAGGACGAGGCGCAGGCGCTGGCCGCGCGGCTTCGCGACGATGCGCCGAAGGGAGCGACTATCCACGTCGAGCCCGGCGGTCAGATGGTCTGGGAGGTCCTGCCGACGAACCCGTTCGCCGTCTTCGGCGGCCTCGGAACTTGACCCGCCGAAAATGCGACGCATTTTCGGCGGAGGGGAGTTAGTCGCATCGCTTCGCTCGCGAGGATTGGGTCGACCGTGAGGGTGACGATGATGCTGGCCGACGCGGCCCAGGCCGTCGGCGGCAAGCTCTTCATCCTCGGCGGTGGGTGGTCGGTCACCGGGCCGGAGCCGAGCCCGACGGCGATCGCGCTCAAGTTCGACGTGCCCTGGGACCTGGCGAACATGCGGCACCGCTGGCAGCTCGAGCTCCTCGACGCGGACGGAAGCCCGGCGATCCTTGCGGAGGACGGGGGCGAGCGCTCGATCGTCTTCGCCGGAGAGTTCGAGGTCGGCCGTCCGCCCGGCGTGAAGCCCGGGACGCCGCTCGACCTTGCGCTCGCGTTCAACCTCGGGCCGCTCCCGCTCCCGCCCGGGAACCGCTATGTCTGGCGACTCTCGATCGACGGAGAGAGCCAGGAGGACTGGCAGCTCGCCTTCAGTGTGCGGTCTGAGCAAGAATAAGTAGACGTGATGTGACGCATTAGCGCTCATGGGTATAATGGGCGCCCGTGAGCGAGCCCCCGGCCTTCCACGTGCTCGTTGTCGGGAGCGGCGCCTCCGGGCTCGCGGCCGCGCTCTCCGCCGAGCGCTCCGGCGCCCGCGTCGGGCTCGTGACCAAGGCGTCGCTCCAGTCTTGCAACTCGGCGAAGGCGCAGGGCGGGATCCAGGCCGCATTCGGAGAGGACGACTCGCCCGAGAACCACGCCGAGGACGTCTGGAAGAGCTCACATGAGACGGCGAACCTCGAGCTCGTCCGCGTCCTCACCTCCGAGGCGCCGGGCGCGATCCACTGGCTCGAGGAGAACGGGGTCGCGTTCACGCGCGAGAACGGCGGCTACCGGCTCGCGCGCTGCGGCGGCGCCAGCCGCAAGCGACTCCTCCAGGTCGGTGACCGGACGGGGCACGCGATCACAACCGCGCTCCGCGAGCGGCTCGAGGCCTCCTCGGCGACGACGCTGCCGCACCACCCGCTCGTCGCGCTCAGGCCTGCCGAGAACGGCTGGGTCGCGACGTGCCGCCCGAAGGACGGCGGCGATGTCGAGCTCACTGCCGGCGCGGTCGTCCTCTCCGCGGGCGGGCGCTGCTTCCGTGAGGCCGAGCTCCGAGGCGAGCTGACGACGAACCACCCGGGCGCGACCGGCGAGGTGACCCAGATCGCCCTCGAGCTCGGCGCCGAGGCCCGCGACCTCGACGCGCTCCAGTACCACCCGAACGGCGGCGCCTGGCCGGCGAGCACGCAGGGCTACTCGATTCCCGAAACAACGCGCGCCTACGGTGCCGTGCTCCTGAACGGGGACGGCGAGGAGTTCACCGACTCGCTCGGGCCGCGCGACGCGGTCTCGGCGGCGATCTTCAGGGAGGTCGAGGAGGGGCGCGGCGCCCTGACGCCCGACGGGCGGCCCGCCGTCTGGCTCGACACGACGCGCATTCCCGAGCGAGACGCCGAGATCTCGCTCCCCTACATGCTCCGCCGCTACCGGGCCGCGGGCATCGACCCGCTCCAGGAGCCGGTTCTCACCTACCCGGTGCTCCACTACCAGAACGGCGGTCTCGTCATCGACGAGAACGCGGAGACGACCCTCGACGGCCTCTTCGCCTGCGGCGAGATCGCCGGGGGCACGCACGGAAGGAACCGCATGATGGGCAACTCGCTCTTGGAGTGCTGTGTCTTCGGCCGCCGCGCCGGCCGGGCAGCCGCAGAAAGAGCGAAGCCATGAGCACCGTCGCGACCGATCTCCAAAGAACCATGGAGGGTGTCGCAGCGTACCTCTACGTCTGGGCGCTCAAGGACATCCC
>JBGPNP010000074.1:0-9574 GCA_041487575.1 Gaiellaceae bacterium
CACGCCCACGACTCCGGGAAGCTGGAGCGCGCGAGAGGCGTCGAGCCGGGCGATACGCGCGTGCGCGACCTGCGAGCGGACGATGGCGGCGTGCCTCGCGTTCGGCACAGGGTCGAGGTCGTCGATGAAGCGCCCCTGCCCGCGGAGGAGCGCCTCGTCCTCGATCCGCGGCAGCGCCCTCCCGACCCAGGTCCCGCGCTCGACGGCGATCGACATCTCTGGCGGCGAACCCTAATCGGCCTCGGGCGCGAAGGCGGCAGGTCGTGCCGTCACCCCATCGAGGCATCTTCCGAGGAGAGCGCAGGTTTCGCGCCGAAGAGGCATCTCGTCGGTTATAGGATCACCCGTCTCCTCGGAGGTAACACCCATGAGCAACTGGACCAGGAGCGCAAGAATCGTCTTCGTCGCGCTGGCCGTCTCGATCCTCGTCGTGCCGGTCGCGCTCGCCAAGGGGAAGCCTCCCGGGGTCGGGAAGCCGGCCACGGGCCCCGGCTGCAAGCCGGCGGTGTCGGTGATCCTCAAGGGCACCCTGACCGCCGTCGACGCGGTGGAGCCGGACCTCTCGATCGCGCTGCTCGTCGACAAGGCGAACAAGCACGGCAAGGTGCTCGTCGGCCAGACGGTCACCGTAAAGGTGAACGGCGACACGAAGATCCGCCGGAACGGCAAGGCGACCCTCGGGGACTTCAAGACGAGCCCCGCCGATCGCGTCATGGTGCAGCTCCGGGTCTGCAAGAAGAGCGTGTCGGACGCCGACACGGTGGATGAGTGGACGAACGGCTCGACCGGGATCCTTGCGACGACCTTCGCGAAGCGCGTGAGCGCACATCCGGCTCAGTCGGCTTAGGAAACGACGACTGACCTCTAGCTCCGCGGCGCGAGGACCGCTCCCGAGGCGGTCCTCGCGCCCGCCTGCTTCTCGGGCGCTATCGTCGGCGGCGTGCCGGAGATGCGGACCGAGATCGAGGCGCTGCTCGAGGCGGTCGGGCGCGGTGAGGTGAGCTCGGCGGAGGCCGTCGAGCGCCTCGTCGCGCTGCCGTATCGCGACCTCGGCTTCGCCCGCGTGGACACGCACCGGGAGCTCCGCCAGGGGGCGCCCGAGGCGGTGCTCGCCGAAGGCAAGACGCCCGAGCAGGTGGTCGCGATCGCGCGCGCGCTCCTCGAGGGAGGCGCGGGGAGCGTTCTCGTCACGCGCGCGGACGCGGAGGCCCGCGCCGCCGTGCGGGCCGCGCTTCCCGGCGCGGAGGAGGACGCACGCGCCCGCGCGGTCTGGGTGGCGTCGCGGGTGCCGGCCGCCCGTGGGCTCGTGACCATGGTCTCTGCGGGGACCTCGGACGGCGCGGTGCTGCACGAGGCCCGGATCCGAGCCGAGCTTCTCGGGACCGAGGTCCTCGTGCACGAGGACGTGGGGGTCGCGGGACTGCACCGGCTCGCACCTGCTCTGCCCGACCTCGGGCGGGCCGATTGCGTCGTCGTCTGCGCCGGGATGGACGCCGCGCTCGCGAGCGTGGTCGGGGGGCTCGTCTCGGCGCCGGTGATCGGCGTCCCGACGAGCGTCGGGTACGGGTCGGCCGAGGGCGGCCGGACGGCGCTGAACGCGATGCTCTGCTCGTGCGCTGCCGGACTCGCCGTCGTCGGCATCGACGACGGCTTCGGCGCGGGGACGATCGCAGCGCGGATCGCGCGCGCGGCCGCCGTCGGGCGGCCGGAGTGAGCCCAGTCCCCCACCCAGGGTGGGGAGAGGAGGAGCTCCTCCCCCCAAACTCCACCCGCAAACCCGCTGCTCAGGCTAGCGACGAGAGGCGCGCGAGTGTGTGCCGGACTGTGACGGAAGCGTGAATCTTTGAGCCGGATCGCATACCTGGACTGCGTGGGCGGGCTCGCCGGCGACATGCTCCTCGCCGCGCTGATCGACGCCGGCGGCGACGCCGAGCGCGTACGGCGTCTCCCCGCAGTGCTCGGCCTCGGCCCGATCGAGCTCGTCGTCGAACGCGTCGAGCGGCAAGGAGTGGGCGCGCTCCACGTCGAGTTCCGGGGCGCCGACGACGACCACCACCGCAGCTGGAAGACGATCCGCGGCATCCTCGAGGCGGCGGAGCTCGCCGAGCCCGTTCGCAGCCGGGCGCTCGACGCCTTCGCCCGCCTGGCCGCCGCCGAGGCGAAGGTGCACGGCGTCCCGCCCGAGGACGTCCACTTCCACGAGCTCGGCGCGGCCGACACGCTGCTCGACATCGTGGGCGTCGCCGAGCTCGTTGCCGACCTCGGCATCGAGCGTGTGGTGTGCTCGCCGCTCCCGGCTGCCCGCGGGATCGTCCAGGCCGCCCACGGCGCGCTCCCGCTGCCCTCGCCGGCGACCCTCGAGCTCCTCCGCGGCGCGCCGCTCTACGGCGCCGCTGGCGGCGAGCTCGTCACTCCCACCGGAGCCGCGCTCGTCGCCGCTTACGTTCAGGAGTGGGGAGAGCTCCCGCCGCTCGTCCTCGAGCGCGTCGGCTACGGCGCCGGCACGCGCGAGCTCGCCGACCGGCCGAACGTCGTCCGCGTCCTGCTCGGTGCCCCCGGCGCCGGCCCCGCCCAGGCCGACGTCGTCCTCCTCGAGACGAACCTCGACGACCTCCTGCCGGAGCTCGTCCCGGACGCGGTCGAGCGCTGCTTCGCGGCCGGCGCACTCGACGTCTGGACGGTGCCCGCCCACATGAAGAAGGGCCGCCCGGGCCTCGTCCTGGCGGCGCTCGCTCGGCCCGCCGACGAGGCCGCAGTCGCCGCCGCCATCCTCGAGGAGACGAGCGCCCTCGGCGTCCGCGTCTCGCGCCTGCGCCGCTACGAGCTCGACCGGGAGGAGCGGGTCGTCGAGCTCGCGGGCGGCAGCGTCCGCGTCAAGGTGGGCCGGCTCGACGGCCGCGTCGTGAACGTTGCGCCGGAGCACGACGACTGCGCCGCTCTCGCCCGCGCGGCCGGGCGCTCGGTAAAGTCGGTCTGGGCGGAGGCCCTCGCCGCCGCCTCCACGCTATGACACGGATCGAGGAGCTGGAGAGCCGCATCGCCTCGCTCGGAAGCGCGATCGTCGCGTTCTCGGGCGGCGTCGACTCGTCGCTCGTCGCAGCGCTCGCGGCCCGCGCCCTCGGCGGCCGCGCGCTTGCTGTCACGGCGGTCTCGCCGGCGCTCGCGACCGGGGAGCTCGACGGCGCCCGCGCGGTCGCGCTCGCGCTCGGGATCGCCCACGAGACGATCACGACCGACGAGCTCGCCCGCGAGGGCTACCGGAGCAACGAGCGCGACCGCTGCTATCACTGCAAGACGGAGCTCTACGACCGGCTGGCCGCGCTCGCTGAGCGCCGCGGCTTCGCGACCGTCCTCTCGGGCGCGAACGCCGACGACGAGGGCGACTGGCGCCCGGGCCTGCAGGCCGCCGCCGAGCACGGAGTCGTCCACCCGCTCCTCGAGGCGGGAGTGACAAAGGCGGAGGTGCGCGAGCTCGCCCGGTCGCTCGCCGTCCCGAGTGCGGAGAAACCCGCCTCGCCGTGCCTCTCCTCGCGGCTCCCCTACGGCACGCCGGTCGAGCCGGACACGCTCGCCCAGGTCGACCGCGCCGAGCTCGCGCTCAAGCGGCTCGGCTACGGCGTCCTCCGTGTTCGTCACCTCGGCGAGACGGGCCGTGTCGAGCTGGCCGCGGACGAGCTTCCCCGGGCACTCGCCCCTTCAGGGCGGGCGAGGGTCGTCGCGGCCGTGCTCGCGGCGGGCTACGCCGACGTCGAGATCAGCGAGAAGCCCTTCCGGTCGGGGTCACTGAACGCGGCCTTCGTGGGCCGGCTGGCCCGCGCCTAGCCGCTCAACTCCGGCGCGTCTCCGACCGATACGAATGGGAGACGTGCCCAGGTCGCTGACCACCCTCTGCATTCTCGTCGGCTCGGCCGTCGGCGGCCTCGTGCCGGGGCTCTTCGGGCAGGGGGCGTTCTCGCTCGTCGCGCTCCTCGGCAGCGTCGCGGGCGCCGTCGCGGGCGTCTGGGCCGCGCACAAGATCGACGAGTCACTGTAAGAGCCCCTAACAGAACGAAGCACGGGCCGCTCGGCCGCGCTGAACGGTGCGATGCCGCGTCCTCGGTCGCGCCCATATCTGGCTCGATATGGGCGCTCCCTGCGTCCTTGCCTCGCGCCGCCCAGCGCACCCGATCGACGCGTGGTCATTCCGTTAGGGCCCTTACCGGCGGGCGCTACTCTGGGACGGTGACCGCCCTCAACCTGCGCACGGTCCGACTCCGGTCGGGCGAGCAGTTCCGCGACGTCCGCGAGGTCGAGCTCGAGTCGCTCGAGCTCGGCGGCCAGCGCTACGTCCCGATCCCGGAGCGGATCGAGGCCGAGCTCGTGATCACGCGGCTCTCGTCCGGGCTCCTCTTCGAGCTCGGACTCGAGGCCCGCATGCACGGGCCGTGCATGCGGTGTCTCGCCGACGCCGTCGCCACGGTACGTGTCACCGTGCGCGAGTACCAGGCGACGAGCCCGGGCGGCCTGGAGGAGCTCACGACTCCCTATCTCCACAAGGATCGGCTCGATCTCTCGGCGTGGGCCCGGGACGCGGTCGCGCTCTCGCTCCCCGACCGGATCCTCTGCAAGGAGGATTGCGCGGGCCTCTGCCCGACCTGCGGTGCCGACCTGAACCACGGCTCGTGCGCCTGCCCGCCGCCCGAGCCGGACAGCCGCTGGTCGAAGCTCGCCGAGCTCAAGGACGTCCTGTAGCGCTTCGCCGCTTTGGCTCTCGCTATACTCGGCCGGCTCATGGCCGTCCCGAAGCGAAAGACGTCGAAGTCCCGGCGCGACAAGCGCAGGGCGTCCCACAAGCTCTCGACGCCGTCGCTCGTCGAGTGCCAGCAATGTCATAGGCCGAAGCGGCCCCACCACGTCTGCCCGACCTGCGGCACGTACCGCGGCCGCGAGGTCGAACCGCTCCGGACTCCTGCCCCGTAGTAGGTGGCTCGACTGGCCGCGTGCACCGAGCTCTGGCGGCGGCAAAGACTTCGCCCTGCGTCGTCCGAAGTCGCGCCCGTGCTCGCCGGCATGGGCGCTGCCTACGTCCCAGCACGGCCCGCTTTTCGCGCGCCAGATTCCCGGCGACGCGACCAGCCGAGCCACTGATGCCGACGGTGCGCGTCGCCGTCGACGCGATGGGCGGCGACCGGGCGCCGGAGGAGGTCGTCGCCGGAGCGCTCGCCGCGCGGACGGACGGGATCGAGCCGGTCCTCTTCGGCCCCCGCCCCCTGCTCGAGCCGATCGCCGAAGGGCTCGAGATCGTCCACGCCCCGAGCGTCGTCGGCATGCACGAGAAGCCCGCCGACGCGGCCCGCGAGAAGCGCGACAGCTCCATGTTCACGGCCTGCCGCGCCGTGGGGCAGGGCGAGGCGGACGTCGTCGTCTCCGCCGGGAACACGGGTGCGATGCTCGCCGCCGGCCTGCTCGAGATTCGCCGCCTTCCCGACGTCTACCGGCCGGCGCTCGCGGTCCCTCTCCCGGCCAGGCGCGGCCCTTCAGTGCTCATCGACGCGGGGGCGAACGCCGACGCGCGCCCCGAGCACCTGCTCCAGTTCGCCCACATGGGCGCGATCTTCGCGGACGAGATCCTCGGCGTCTCCGACCCCGAGGTGAAGCTGCTCTCGATCGGCGAGGAGCCCGACAAGGGCAATCGCCTCACGCGCGAGGCGTACCCGCTGGTCGCGGCAAGCGGCCTGCGCTTCACCGGGAACGCCGAGAGCCGCGACCTGCTCGAGGGCGCCGCGGACGTCGTCGTCTGCGACGGCTTCACGGGGAACATCGCGCTCAAGGCGATCGAGGGCACGATCCGCACCGTCCTCCACGGGCTCCGCGAGGAGATCTCGGCCTCGAAGACCGGCAAGGTGGGCGGGCTCATGATCAGGCCGGCCGCGCTCAGGCTGCGGCACCGGCTCGACCCCGACACCTACGGCGGCGCCTACCTCCTCGGCCTGCGCGGGCTCTCGGTGAAGGCCCACGGGAACTCGTCTCGCACCGCGATCGCGAGCGCGATCTCGCTCGGCGCCCGCGGGGTCGCGTCCGGGGTCGTCGGGCACATGGAGGCACGTCTCGCCGAGCGCGCCGCCGTCCGCAGGTAGCGGCTTCAGTCCGTCCAGTACGGCGTGGTAGCATCCCCCGTCCGCTGGGCCGAGAGAGAAAGGCAGGTACGACCAGGAATGGCAGCTTCCCGCGAGGAGGTCTACGAGCGAGTCAAGGACGTGCTCGTCGAGCAGCTGGGGATCGACGAGGGCGACATCACCGAGGAAGCCTCGTTCCAGGAGGATCTCGACGCCGACTCGCTCGACCTCGTCGAGCTCATCATGGAGCTCGAGGACCAGTTCGCGATCAAGATCTCCGACGAGGACGCGCAAGGCATCACGACGGTCGGCCAGGCCGTCGACTACATCCTCGGCCACCAGTAGATCCGGCACGACGGACGAAGGCGCAGCAGAGCTCCTCGCGCTGATCGAGGCGCTGCCGCCCGAGAGCCTCGCCCGGGTCTTCACACACTCCTCCTGGGCGGAGCACAGGTCGCAGTCGTACGAGCGTCTCGAGTTCCTCGGCGACAGCGTGCTCGGGCTCGCGATCGCGCGCGAGCTGTACGAGCGTTTCCCCGATTTCCCTGAGGGCCGGCTCGCGAAGCTGCGCGCGCACATCGTCTCCCGCGAGACGTGCGCCATCGTGGGGCGGCAGCTCGACCTGGGGCGGCGTCTCGCGGAGTTCTCGGAGGGCGGGATCGCCCCGGACGAGCTCGAGCGGCTCGCCGACAACCGGAACGTCCTCGCCGCGCTCGTCGAGGCGGCGCTCGGCGCCCTCTACCTCGAGCACGGCTTCGAGCCGATCCGGCAGGCCGCCCTCTCCGCCTTCGCCGACCGGATCGAGTACGCGCTCACGGAGTACGTCGACTACAAGACGGAGCTCCAGGAGGAGCTCGCCCGCCGCAACCGCAAGGTGGTCTACGTCGTCCTGGCCGTCGAGGGCCCGCCGCACGACCGCCGCTTCACGTGCACAGCGCAAGTCGACGGCGAGGAGCTCGGCGTCGGCTCCGGCACGTCGAAGAAGGCCGCCGAGCAGATCGCGGCGCGGGAGGCGCTCGAGCAGCTTCTCGGCTCGTAGGGGCCGTCCGCAGGCGCGGTCAGACTTCGCTCCGCGTGTACCTGCGTTCTCTCTGCCTGCGCGGCTTCAAGTCCTTTCCCGACCCCGTCGAGGTTCGCCTCGAGCCCGGGGTTGCGATCGTCGTCGGGCCGAACGGGTCGGGAAAGTCGAACATCGCCGACGCGATCGTCTGGGCGGCCGGCTCGCAGAGCCCGACGGAGCTTCGGGCCGAGAAGCCGGACGACGTCCTCTACTCGGGCTCGTCCGCTCGCGCAGCCGCCGACTTCTGCGAGGTCGAGCTCGTCTTCGACAACGCGGACGGCTCGGGGCCGCTCCCCTACTCGGAGGTCTCGATCATGCGCCGGCTCCACCGCGGCGGCGAGGGGCAGTACCTCGTCAACCGCGCGGCGGTGCGGCGACTCGACCTCGTCGAGCTTCTGGCCGACCTCGGGTTTGGCGGCGAGATGCACTCGGTCATCGGCCAGGGCCGTGTCGAGCAGATCCTCGCCTCGCGGCCGGCCGAGCGGCGCGCACTCGTAGAGGAGGCGGCCGGGCTCGGCAAGTTCAAGCGGCGCCGCCACCGGGCCGAGCTCAAGCTCGCGCGCGTGCACGCGCAGGTCGAGCGCGCCCGAGACCTCGAGGAGGAGGGGCGCCGCCGGCTGCGGCCGCTCGCGCTCCAGGTCACGGCGGCCGAACGAGCCGAGCGGCTGGCCCAGGAGATCGCCGCGCTCCGCGCGCGGGTCTGGCAGCTCGACCTCGCCGCGCTCGAGGGGCGGCTCGAGGAGGGCCGCGAGCGGGCGGCCACCGTCGAGCACGCCCGCCGGGCGGCGGGAGAGCGGCTCGAGGCCGTCCTCTTCGAGCGCAACGAGACCGAGGAGGAGCTCGCCGACGCGGCCGGCAAACGCGAAGCGGCTACCGCAGCGCTCTACCGCCTGCGGAGCGCGACCGAGCGCGTCGTCCTTCGGCGCGAGGCCGCGGAGGCCCTCGCTACCCGGCTGGTCACCGAGGCCGCGGACGCTCTCGCCGCACCGAGCCCTGAGGTCGAGCGGCTCCGGCTCGAGGCGGCCGCCGCCGCGGCCGAGCGCGATGCGGCGCTCCGGCGGCTGCGCCCCGTGCTGGCACGGATCGCGACCGCCGCCGGCGAGCGGGCCGAGGCTCTCGCCGTGGAGCGCGTGCGCGCCGAGAGCGAGCTCGCAGAAGCATGTGAGGAGCGCGACGCCGCCTCCCGCTCGCTGTACCGTCTGAGCTCGGCCGCCGAGCGTCTCGCCGTCCGCCGCGAGCCGGCGCAGGCCCTCCTCGAGCGGCTGCAAGAGGACCTCGCCGCCGCCGAGGATCTCGCTGCGCGGCCCGGCCCGTCCCCGGAGGAGTTGGAGCGCATGGCCAACGAAGCCGCCGCGGCTGCGCGTGCCGCCGTGCTCGAGCGGGACGACCTCGCCGAGCGGGCGCGCTCCGCTCGCGAGCGCCTCGCCGCGCTCGAGCGCTCGCTCGCGCAGCGCGAGGGCATCCCGCCGGCCGCGCGCGCGCTCGCCGAGGCGGGCGAGCGCCTCGCGCTCTCCCTGCTCGCGGTCGAGCCGGGCGCGGAACGCGCCGTCGCGGCGGCCCTCTCGTGGCGTGCCGCGGCCGTGCTCGTTCGCGACCCGGCCGCCGGGCTCGCGCTCGTCGAGCGGGCGCGCCGCGCCGGCCTCGGGAGCCTCGCCGTCGTGGTCGAGCGCGGCCGGACTGCCCTTGCGGCGACGCCCGTCGCGGGAGCTCGCCCGCTCGGGGACCTCGTGGCCGGCCCCGCCGAGGTCGCCGGCCTGCTCACCGGAGTCTGGCTCGTCGAGCGCGGGCGCCTTCTCGAGGCGCGGCACGGAACGGTCGTCACCCTCGAGGGTCACGGCTACGACGCCGATCGCGGCGAGCTCTGGTTCGCCGGCGAGGCGGCCGAAGCCGTTCTCCTCGAGCTCGAGTCCCGCCGGCGCGCGCTCGAGGCCGAGGCCGCGGAGCTCGAGCGCCGGGCCGGGCTCGCAGCTGCGGCAGCATCCAAGGCTGCCGAGCGGGCCGCGCGCGCGGAGGCGGCGTACGCCGATGTCCTCCCGCTGCGCACGCTACGGCCGGGAGATCCTGCCGCCTTGCGGCGGCTCGTCGATGCGGTTGCCCGGCTCGACGCCGCCCTCAGCGCGGCGGCCACGGCGGCCGGTCGGATCGAGGTCCGCACACGCGCCCGCAGCGAGGCTGAGGCCAGCCGGGCCGAGGACCTTAAAGCGGCGGTCGCGCGGCTTGGCGCGGCCGAGACTGAGCGGCGCCGAGCGACGGAGGAAGTGGCGGAGCGGCTGCGGGCCCTCGATGTCGAGCTCGGGCGGCTCGGGATCGAGACCCCCGGGGGAGTCGCCGGCGACGAGGGCGAGCTAGAAGCTCTCACGACGGCGGCGGAGGCTGCGGTCGAGCGCGCGCGCCGGGCGGAGGCGGCGTACGCCGAGGC
>JBGPNP010000075.1:0-9497 GCA_041487575.1 Gaiellaceae bacterium
CGAGACGGTCTACGGCGCGAGCCTCGAGGGCAGGCGCATCGTCGCCCTCTCGCCGCAGGGCCGGATACTCGACCAGGAGCTGATCGAGGAGCTTGCCACGGAGGAGGAGCTGACGCTGCTCTCGGCGCGCTTCGAGGGCTTCGACGAGCGGATCGTCGAGCACGTCGCCGCCGACGCCGTCTCGATCGGCCCCTACGTCCTCTCGGGCGGCGAGCTCCCGGCCATGGTGCTCCTGGACGCGATCGCCCGCCGACTCCCCGGCGCGATCCGGGAGGAGAGCGGTGCGGTCGAGAGCTTCTCCGAGGCCCTCGAGGGAGGCCTCGAGTTCCCGCACTACACGCGCCCGGCCGAGTTTCGAGGCTGGCGCGTGCCCGACGTCCTCCTCTCCGGCGACCACGCCCGCATCGATGCCTGGCGCAAGGACCGAAGCCGCGAGAGGTCGCGCTAGTGCGCCGTACTCGCCGGGCGGTGCACCAGTGAGGGGCCCGATCGACCGGATGACGGAGCGATTGCCCGCTCCGTGGCGGACGGTCGTCGACTGGACGGTCACGATCGCCATCGCGGTCGCGGCTGTCCTCGCCATCAAGGCGTGGGTCGTGAACCCCTACCGCATCCCGTCGTCCTCGATGGAGCCGACCCTCCACTGCGCGCGCCCGCAGCCCGGTTGTGAGGCCGGCTTCTCCGACCGCGTGCTCGCCAACCGCTTCATCTACCACCTCCGCGACCCGAAGCGGGGCGACATCGTCGTCTTCAAGACGCCGCGCCAGGCGGTCGAGCGCTGCGGCGCCGGCGGCACGTTCGTGAAGCGCCTGATCGGGCTCCCCGGCGACGTGCTCAAGGAGCGAAACGGCTTCGTCTTCATCGACGGGAAGAAGCTCGACGAGCCGTACGTGAAGCCCGACGAGCGGGACAACCAGAACTTCGGGCCGGCAAAGATCCCCGCTGGCCGCTACTTCATGATGGGAGACAACCGCTCCGCGTCGTGCGACAGCCGCGTCTGGGGCTCTGTGCCGCGCAAGAACCTCATCGGCCAGGTCTTCATGATCTACTGGCCACCCCAGCGGTGGAGCTTCCGCTAGGATTTCCCGCCGGCGCGCTCCGCCTCCCTCCTCATGGCGAACCCCATCGACCTCATCGAGCAACGCCAGCTGCGCGAAGGCATTCCGAGGTTCAAGGCCGGCGACTCCGTGCGCGTCCACTTCCAGGTGATCGAGGGTCAGCGCCGGCGCGTCCAGGTCTTCGAGGGCATCGTCATCAAGCGCCAGGGCTCGGGCGCCCGCGAGACCTTCACGGTGCGGAAGAACTCGTTCGGCGTCGGCGTCGAGCGCACGTTTCCGCTCCATTCGCCGAAGATCGAGAAGATCGACGTCACGCAGATCGGCGACGTGCACCGCGCGAAGCTCTACTACCTTCGCTCGAAGGTGGGGAAGAAGGCGCGCGTCCGCGAGAAGCAGCAGCAGCGCTGAACGCTCCCGCGCGGCGTCGCCGGGCGGTCGTGCCATCTTCGCGCGGAACTGAGACGAAAGGCGCGCCGCGGCTTGCTCCAGCCTGGGCGGCCGTTATCCTCGGGCTCGTGCCTTGCACGGGCCGCAAGCTCCTCGCCTTCGATCGGCGCCTCGGCGCGCGCTTCGTCGCGGGCGCGGACGAGGCGGGACGCGGCAGCCTCGCCGGGCCGCTCGTCACGGCCGGTGTCCTCTTCGACTACGACCTGCTCCGCGAGCACGCGGTCCGGTCCCTCGCATTCCTGAACGACTCGAAGCAGGTCTCGCCGGAGGGGCGCGAGGAGCTCTTCCGCGCGGTCGCCCGCTGCGCGACAAGGATCTCCGTCCATGTCATCCCGCCTGCGGCGATCGACCGGGACGGCCTCCATCGGTCGAACCTTCGCGGCCTGCGGGAGGCGCTGCGGGCGCTCGCGCCGCCGGCCGAGGCGTGCCTCGTGGACGGCTTCCGCCTCGGGCCGGAGGCGCCGGAGCACACCGCGGTCGTCGACGGCGACACGAAGAGCGCCGTCATCGCGGCCGCCTCGATCGTCGCCAAGGTCGTCCGCGACCGGCTGATGCGCCGGCTGGACGCGCTCTACCCGAGCTACGGCTTCGCCTCCCACGTGGGCTACATCACGCCGGGGCATGCGGCGGTCGTGCGCGAGCGCGGGCCGACCGACGTCCATCGCCGCTCCTTCGACGCACGCTGCTATGGCGAGCGCGAGACCGAGTACGAGCTCGCTCGGAGCTGAGGCCGAGCGGCGGGTCCGCCGCTATTACCGGCTTCGCGGCTACCTCGTCCTCGGGTCGAACGTGCGCGCGGGCGGGAACGAGCTCGACATCGTCCTCCGGCGCGGCCGGCGGCTCGTCGTCGCCGAGGTGAAGCTCCGCCGCGGCACGGGCTTCGGCGACCCCTGGGAAGCGGTCGGGCCGGAGAAGGAGCGGCGCCTGCGGCGCGCGGCCGAGGCATGGCTCGCCGGCCGGCCCGACCTCGCGGGGCTCGAGGTCTCCTTCGAGGCGGTCGCAGTCAGGGGCGCCCGCATCGAGCGGACACCCCTCGGCTGAGTACCGGGCGGCGTCGCTGTGCTTGTCACTCCGGGCTCGACCCGTCACACTCCGCGACAGCTTCGGATGTCACAGGATGACGAACTTCGCGCTCTGCTGAGCACAGCGACTTCTCGACGGTCGTTCGTGCTCGAGCGTGCGCTCGTCGTCGCCTCCGGCGCCGCGCTCCTCTCCCGGACGCCCTCTCTCGTCCCGCGAACGCCACAGGACCAGGCGCTGATCTCGGCCGGGGCCGGGCTCATGGGTGGCGCGAGCGGGCTCGTGGCCGAGGGAGCGCTCGCCGTGCTCGGCCGCGGCGTGCCCGGCGGGCGGAAGGGGGCGACCGTCCTGCTCGGCGGGTTCGCCGCCGGCGCCCTCGCCTGGGCGGCAGCGCGCAGCCGCCGCGATCGGGCTGCGGCCGCAGCCGACACCGTCGCTCGGGTGCTCCTCGCCGCCGGGCCCGGCGGCGAGGTCGCGCTCTCCGCGTACGGGCGGCTTCCGAGCCAGCAACGGCGTGACCTGGCCGGGAAGGTCTGGACGACCGGCCTCGCCGCGGTCACCGCGATCGCGGCCTTGCGGCAGAAGCTCGCCGAGCCGCGCGACCTCGTGAAATCGTCGATTCGCTACGAGTTCCTGGGGTCGGTGTCCGGCGGCGAGGGGAGCCTCCTGCCGCTCGCCGGCATCGACCGGGAGGGACGGAAGTTCCTCGGGAACGCCGTGCCCGGCTCGCGCATCGAGGCTCTCGTGGGCGGCAGCGCTGTCGACCCGATCCGCGTCTTCGCCGGGCTCGAGAGCGCCGAGACCCCGGCGGAGCGGGCCCGCCTGGCCGTCTCGGAGCTCGAGCGCCTCGGCGGGCTCGAGCGCAGCCGCATCCTCTTCCTCTGCCCGACCGGCTCCGGCAACGTCAACCCGATCGCCGTCGAGGCGGAGGAGCTCCTGAGCCGGGGCGACGTCGCCTCGGTCGCCGTCCAGTACAGCCACCTGCGCTCCATTCGTGCGCGCAGGCATCTGAAGCGGGCGCGGGAGACCTGGCGGCTCCTGCTCGAAGAGCTCGCCCGGCGGCTCGACGCGCTGCCGCCCGAGCGCCGCCCCGAGGTCGCCGTCTACGGCGAGAGCCTCGGCGCGCAGGTGGTGGCCGACGCGCTCTTCGAAGGCGGCGCCCACCTGCTGATCGCGCTGAACATCGCGCGCGGCGCTCTCTTCGGCGTGCCGTTCGCCGGCACGCAGAAGCTGCTCGCGATCCGCCGCCGGGGCGAGCCGGAGCCCGACGGGCTCGGCGTCTTCGCGGACCTCGAGGACCTCGTCGCGCTTCCGGACGAGAAGCGGCAGCGGATCCGCTACCTCCTCTTCACGCACGCCGAAGACCCCGTCGCGAACTTCAGCGGCTCGCGGCTCCTCTGGGAGCGGCCGCGCTGGCTCGAGCCGGAGGGACGCCATCCGCGGCTCCCCACCCGGATGCGCTGGCTCCCGGGGATCACCTTCCTGCAGGTGCTCTTCGACGTGAAGAACGGGACGAGCTTCACGCCCCAGTTCGAGGCCTACGCGCACGACTATCGCCTCGAGCTGCCGACGCTGCTCCGCGTTGCTTTCGGCCACGAGGACGTCTCCGACGAGCAGCTCGCCGCGATCGAAGGCGCGACAGCCCGCTCCGCGGTCGTTCAGGCCGACCGCGAGGCGAGAGCTCGCAGCGGGCCGCGGGCGCGGTGACGGCGGGCGGCCCGCGCACTGTTGCGGCGCTCTGGCAGGCCGCGGCCGCCGCCGGGCGCGACGGCTCGGCGTACCTCGTCGACGAGGGCGGGGCGTGGCGCGAGGTCTCGTGGGCCGAGGCGGCGAGCCGCGTCGAGGAACTCGCGCACGGCTTCGCGGCACTCGGTGTCTCCAGGGGCGACCGGTTCGCGCTCCTCTCGAGGACGAGGCTCGAGTGGGCGCTCGTCGACTTCGCGCTCTGCGCCCTGGGCGTCGTCGTCGTCCCGATCTACCCGACGAGCTCTGCGAACGAGGTCGCGTACATCCTCGAAAACTCGGGCGCGCGCGGGATCGTCGTCGAGGACGAGGCGAGGCTCGCCGAGATCGAGGGCCTGCGCGGGCGCCTCCCGGGGCTCGAGTGGGTCGAGAGCGTGAGCGGCCTCGACGAGCTCGCGGCTCGGGGACGGGAGCATGCTGGAGCGCAGCCCGGCGCGGTCGAGGCGTTGGCCCGCTCGGTCGCCGAGGACGACCTCTTCACGATCATCTACACCTCGGGGACGACCGGGCCCCCGAAGGGCTGCCTGCTCACGAACCGGGCCTACTTCGCGATGGCCGAGGCCGTCGCCGGGCTCCCCGGCTTCGTCCGCCCCGGCGACCGGACGGTGCTCTTCCTGCCGCTCGCGCACAGCTTCGGGCGGCTCGTCCACGTCGTGGCGGCCCGGGTCGGCCTGACGATCGCCTTCTGCCCCGACGTCGCCGACCTCGGGCGCGCGCTCGAGCAGGTGCGGCCCGACTTCCTGCCGGGGGTCCCGCGCGTCTACGAGAAGCTCCATGCAGGGGTACAGGCGAAGCTCGACGGGGCCCGCGGTGCGCGCGGCGCGCTCGTTCGCTGGGCGCTCGGCGTGGGACGCCGGGCGAGCCTGCTCCGGCAGGAGGGAAGGCCGCTGCCTGCTCTGCTCGAGCTGCAGCACGGGGTCGCCGACCGGCTCGTCTACTCGAAGGTGAAGGCGAGGCTCGGCGGGCGCCTGCGCTTCGGCATCTCGGGGGGCGCGCCGCTCGCGCCGGAGATCGCCGGCTTCTTCCACGCGCTCGACCTCGTCGTCCTCGAGGGCTACGGCCTCAGCGAGTGCACGACCGCCGCGGTCAACCTGCTGGGCCGTTTCCGGTTCGGGACGGTAGGACGACCCCTGCCGGGGATCGAGGTGCGCTTCGCAGAGGACGGCGAGATCCTCCTCCGCGGCGAGGCCCTCTTCTCGAGCTATCACGAGAACGAGGCGGCGACGCGGGAGGCGTTCACGGACGACGGCTGGTTCCGCACCGGCGACATCGGGGAGCTCGACGGCGAGGGGTTCCTCCGCATCACCGACCGGAAGAAGGATCTGATCGCGACCGCGGGCTGCAAGAAAGTCGCGCCACAGAACCTCGAGGGAGCGCTCAAGGCCGCCTCGAAGCTGATCTCGAACGCGCTCGTCGTCGGCGACCGCCGGCCGTACATCGCCGCCCTCGTGACCCTCGACGAGGAGGAGCTCGCGGGGTGGGCGCGGGCGCACGGCCTCGACGGGGGCCTCGCCGACCTCGCGGCCCGCCCGGAGGTCGCGGCGCTCGTCCGGGAGGCCGTCGACGCCGCCAACCGCGACCTGTCGCGCCCGGAGCAGATCAAGCGCTTCGCCATCCTCCCGCGCGACTTCTCGGCGGACGAGGGCGAGATCACACCCACGCTGAAGCTGAAGCGTCGCGTTTGCGCCGAGCACTTCGCCGACGAAGTCGAGCAGCTGTACGCGAGAGCCGAGGAGTGATGTCGATCTCCTCCCGAGCCTTCGTCGAAGAGGCCGTGTTCGAAGTGTCTCCGTGGCGCGGGTCTCCTCGCGCTTCACACGGGAGGGGCGTCACTTCTCGATAGAGAGCTGCCGAGCGGAGCCAGTCGCTGCAGGCTCATTCTCGCCGATCGTCTTCAGCCCCGACGGCCGCCGCCGCGTAAGATCCGGGCCCCTTTGACGTTCAGCTCTGACAGGACTCAGGCCGGGTATGGCGCCGGTCGCGGGGGCTCGCTCCTTCCCGCCGTCAGCGAACACGTGGGCTCCGGATACGACTGGCTGTCGACTCCGGTGCCTACGCCCGCGGGCGCCGCGCTCTTCATCGGCACGAGGTGCCAGACGGTCTTCCGCGTCGGCCTGGCGGAGGGTATGGAGCGCTAGCCGAAGTAGAGCCGCCGCGCCGTCCCCGCGAGGATCGCAGCGCCAGCCTCCTCCGCCTCGACGGCTCTGAGTGAGCCGGTGCGCACGAGCTCGCCGAGCGCGAGGCCCAGTGTCGCCCGCGCCCGTCTGGCGCCGAGTCCGATGTGTTCGACGAGGCCGGCCGCGTCGCTCGAGGCGTGGAGCCGCGTGAAGGGTGCGACGGCGAGGGCGACGCGCCATGTCTCGACGAGCGCCGACCACCCCAGCGGCGGGATGCAGGTGGCGACGTCGAGGTAGACGTTCGGGTAGACGGCGGCCAGCCATGCGCCCTCGCGCGAGTACGGATAGGAGCCGTGAAGGAGGACGAGAGGGACGCCGCGTGCGGCATCGCTCTCGAGCAGGGGACGGAGCTCGAGCGGGTTCGCGGCACGGAGGTCGATGTCCCGGTCGCCGTAGCCAGTGTGGAGCTGGAGCGGCAGCTCCTGCCGACGGGCGGCGTCGAGCCCCCGCAGGAGCAGGAAGTCGAGCAGGTGCTTCTCGGTCAGGCGCAGGGTGGAGCCCGCGCCAGCGCCCGAACCCGTCTCGCGGGCGAAGGCCTCCTCGGCCTGCGCGCGCTCGGGCCTCCCGATGCCTAGGCCGCTCGGGTCGGCGATGACGCTCTTGAGCCCGGCGTAGCCGGCCGGCCGCGCCCCGGCGACCGCGGCGTCGAAGCGCTCCACGAACTCGGCGAAGGACGGGGAGGTCGCCGCCAGCTCCCCCGCGCGGTGCTCGATTCGGAGCAGCGGCGCAACGGGAACGCCGCCGGCCTCCGCGAGCTCGGCCGGTGAGAAGACGGTCTCCGGCGGCGGGTAGCCCGTGTCGAGGACGAGGCCCTCGACGCGGTCCCGCTCGAGCGTCTCGCGAAGCCAGGCTCGCGGCTCCCTGGCGGCGACGGCCGCGATCACCGCCGCCTCCGCGTCGTCGCAGCCGAGATCGTCGTGGAGCTGGTGGATCGCCCAGCGGTAGGCCGTCAGGTCGGCTCCGAGCTCGGCGTACTCCCGCCGGCCCTCGTACCACTGCCAGCGGTAGTCGTCGAGGCCCGCGGGAAACTCGCGCAGCGGCGCGTGCAGGTGCGCGTCGACGACCGGGAACGACGTCAGGTCGATCGCGTCGTTCATCACACGGCCCCGAGGACGAGCGCGTCGGCGAGCTCGACGAGCCTGAACGTGAGCCAGGAGAGGGAGAGGATCTCTTCGCGGTCACCCGTCGAGAGCTCCTCGATCCAGCAGCGCTCGGCCAGCTCGAGGAGGCGGCAAGCCTCGTCGAGTTCCGGGCGCTCGGGCTCCGCGAGCGATTGGATCGCGAGCCGGACGAAGCCGACCGAGTCGGGCTCGCGTCGCCAGACGAGCGGGACCGCCATGAGGAGGTACTCGTGGGCTCTGAGCTGCGGATACGGCCTGTCCAGCCTCAGCGTTCCCAGCGGCGGCGAGAGCTTCTCGGCGCTCCGCCCCGCCGCGACGCGGGCGGCGTTTCCCCAGACGACCTGCGTCACCTCGCCCTCTCGCGCTCCGGCGGCCCGGAGCGCGAGGAGGAGCTTCGCCTGCGCGCAGGGGGCGACGTAGTAGGGGGCGTCGGTCCCGTAGAGGATCTGCTCGGGGGAGGCTGCCGCGAGGAGCGCGTGGAGGTCGAGCGCGTTCCAGACGGAGGAGTCGAACGAGAGGTTGGGGTAGCCGCCGGCGAGCTCGAGCACCCGGCCCATGTCGGCGATCGCTGCGTGCGCGAGGATCGCCTGCGCGTCCGGGAACTCGCCGAGGAGCGCGGCAAGGTCGCGCGCGAGCGGGGCGAGGCCGCGGCCGGCGTGCAGGAGCAGCGGCACGCGGCGCTCGTGCGCCAGGGCGAACGCGACTCGAAGCTCCGGGTGCGAGAAGTCGAAGAGCCCGTTCGCCGGGTGGAGCTTGATGCCGCGGGCGCCGCGGTCGAGCGCGCGCTCCAGCTCTCTCGCGAAGCCGTCGCCGGGTTCCGACCGGCAGAAGGGCACGAGGGCGTCTCCCGACTCGGCGCACTGCTCGATGATCCAGTCGTTCAGCCCGCGGTACGCCTGCGGGCTCGGGGCCGCGAAGGGGACGACGAACGCTCTCCCGACGCTGTGGTCGTGCATCTCCCTAAGCAGCGCGGCCGGCTCGAGCCGTGACCCGTCGTCGTCTCGCCCCAGGTGGGTGTGTGCGTCCCAGAGCGACCGGCCGGGCGGGATGAGAGGGCGGACGAATCGCGCGTAGGCCGACTCGATCGCGGCCCACCCGTCCGCGAGCGGCCCGTCCGCGGCACGCTTCCGCTCGGTCAAGCTCACTAGTACCGCCACCGGTAGTAGGCGAGGAGCTCCTCGCCGGAGAGCGCGCGGGTCGTCTCCGCCTCTCCCCGGCGGACGGCCACGATCGCGCCGTGCAGCTCGTCGCCGAGCGCGGCCCGGAGGGTCTCGGACCGCTCGAGCGCCGCTGCGGCTGAGGCGAGATCGGCCGGCAGCGGCTCGAGCCCGAGGCGCTCGCGGTCGCTCTCGGAGAGGGTCGCCGGGTCGACCGTCGTCTCCGCCGGAAGCTCCGACTGCTCATCGAGCCCGCGCAGACCGGCGGCGATGAGGGCGCCGGCGACGAGGTACGGGTTGCCGGAGGCGTCGAGCGGCTTCAGCTCCGCGTTCGCCGCTCCCGGCCGGGCCGCCCGCGACCCTCGGATGAACCGCAGCGGCGCCTCCCGGTTCTCGACGCCCCAGCACTCGAATGCCCCCGTCCAGCGCGTCGGCCCGAGCCGCTTGTAGGAGACGGGGCTCGCGCAGCCGAGGCAGACAAGTGCGGGCAGCTCGCGCAGGACGCCCGCGAGGAAAGAGCGGCCGTCCGCGGTCATCCCGAGCCGGTCGGTCGGGTCGCAGCCGAGGAGGTTGGCGCCGTCGCGCCACAGGCTGAAGTGAAGGTGGCAGCCGTTCCCGACCATCTCCTCGCGGACGAGCGGCGAGAACGAGGCGCGAAAGCCCATCGCCGCGGAGGCCGTGCGGATGACGTGCCGCGCGAGGACGCAGTGGTCGGCGGCCTCGAGCGGCCCCTCCCGGCCGAGCGAGACCACGAGCTGGCCCGGCGAGTACTCG
>JBGPNP010000076.1:0-9483 GCA_041487575.1 Gaiellaceae bacterium
CCGGCGAATCGGGACCATAGAAAAAGCCCCGTTACCAGGGCTTTTTCCGTAGCAGACCTATAAGCCGGATTCTGTCGGGGGTGACCATCTATCTGGGCCGCCGGTTTCCCGGCGGCTCGAGCGGCGTACCCGGCTCCTTGGCGGGCCGCCTGCTGGCGGAGCCTGTTCGCCTTGCACCGGACGGGGTTTGGCTAGCCGCCGTGTCACCACGGCGCTGGTGGGCTCTTACCCCACCGTTTCACCCTTACCACCGGCGTCTCCGGAGAGAGCTTGTCGCCGGAGGCGGTCTCCTTTCTGTGCCACTTTCCGTCGGCTTTCGCCGCCTGGGGTTTCCCCAGCGTCCTGCCCTGCGGTGTCCGGACTTTCCTCGGGCCGCCGAAGCGGCCCGCGGTCACCCGGCCTGCAGGTTCAATTGTACCTCCCCCTTCGCCTCCTTCTCGAGCCGCGAGCCGCACTCCGGGCACGCGATCCCGCCGTCCACGTGCATGACGAACTCCCCGCACGCAGGGCATTCCAGGCTCGCTCCGCGCATGAGCGCAAGGAGCTCCTGCTCGAGCGTGCGATGGAGCGGCGCCACAGCGGTCACGCTCACTCCACGCTCCGGAAGACGCCGATGACCTTGCCGAGGATCTTCACGTACTCGGGGTAGAGCGGCTCGAGCGCGGAGTTCTCCGGCTGGAGGCGGACGCGCCCGGCCTCGCGGAAGAACCGCTTGACCGTGGCCTCGTCCGCCGACTCGTCCCCGCCGGCGAGGGCAACGACGATGTCGCCGTTCCGGGCGGTGTCCTGCCTGCGGACGACGACGTAGTCGCCGTCGAGGATCCCGGCCTCGACCATGCTGTCGCCCTTGACGCGGAGGAGGAACTCGTCGCCCCCACGCGAGAGCGGCTCCGGAACACCGAGGTAATCCTCGATGTTCTGCTCGGCGAGGAGCGGCCCGCCGGCCGCGATCTGGCCCACGAGAGGGAGCCGGGGCGCCCGCTCGTCCCCCGCGCCGGCATGGGCCGGCGGCGGAGCAGCGGGCCGCGCGCGCGCCGTGAGCACGAGCGCACGTGGCTTCGTCGGATCGCGCCTGAGCATCCCCGCCCGCTCGAGGTTCGCCAGGTGCGCGTGCACGGTCGAAGGGGACGCGAGCCCCACCGCCTCGCCGATCTCGCGCACGGTCGGCGGATAGCCGTGCTCGTCGGCGTGGCGGACGACGAAGTCGTAGATCTCTTGCTGGCGGTGCGTCAGCATGTCGGCCCTCGCTGGTCGAACGTCTGTTCGCCTACGGTACCGCTGCCGTCGGACGGCGTCAAGCCGCTACAATCTTCCAAGCCCTGCGCTGGTGGCGGAATTGGTAGACGCGCAAGGTTGAGGGCCTTGTGGGTGCAAGCCCGTGGAGGTTCAAGTCCTCTCCAGCGCACTTCGACGCTCCCTCACGGGAGCGTTTCTTTCCCGGCGGGCTTGCCCCGACACGGTCCCATCTCGGAGACTACGCACGTGATCGGGAAAGTCGCCCTCGTGACCGGCGCCGGCCGCGGCATCGGCCGCGCGACCGCGCTCGCTCTCGCCGCGCGCGGCGCCCGAGTCATGGGTGTCGCGCGCACGGAGGCGGAGCTCGAGTCGCTCGGGCGCGAGGCGCCGGTGGAGGTCTTCGCCGAGTCGGTGGCGACCGAGGAGAGCTGCGCGCGCATCGTCGAGGAGACGCGGCGTCGCCTCGGCCCGATCGAGATCCTCGTCAACAACGCAGGCATCGGGTCCGTCGGCGAGCAGCCGATCTGGGAGCTGAGCCCGGAACGCTGGCGCCGGACGCTCGACACCAACCTCGACGGCCCCTTCCACCTCACCCGGCTCGCCGTCCCGGACATGATCGAGCGTCGCTGGGGCCGCATCGTCATGGTCAGCTCGACGGCCGGCGAGGTGGGCGGGCCCGCGATGGCCGCCTACTGCGCCTCGAAGGCCGGCCTGCTCGGGCTCATGCGCGCCGTCGCGCAGGACGTCGGGCGCTTCGCCGTCACGTGCAACGCCGTGCTCCCCGGCTGGGTGCGGACGGAAATGGCCGACCGCAAGGCCGCCTCGGAAGCCGAGGCGCGCGGGATCAGCGTGGAGGAGGTCTGGGCCGCCCGCGGCGCCGAGTACCCCGCGGGGCGCGTGCTCGCGCCCGAGGAGATCGCCGCGGTCATTGCCTTCCTCGCGAGCGAGGAGGCGAGCGGGGTCAGCGGTGAAGCCATCACCGTGGCGCTCGGAGGGCTCTGGTAGCGAAGCGAGTCGCAGTCGTCGGCGCGGGCCTCTCCGGCCTGACGGCGGCGTACCGCGTGCACCGGGCCGGCGCGGATGTCTTCCTTGTCGAGGCGCGGGACCGCGTCGGCGGCCGGGCCTGGCGGCTGCCGGTCGGCGATGGGCTCGAGTTCGAGGCCGGGTGCGAGGTCGCGGATGAGGCGCACGACGCGCTGCTCGCGCTCGCCGGCGAGCTCGGCGTCGCGACCCGCCTGGCCGAGCCCTGGGGCGGCGAGCTCGCGCCCTCGCTCGAAGGAGCCGACGCCGCTCTTTTCCACGCACTGCATACCGAGATCGAAGAGCTCGCCGCGCGGATCGACCCGCTCCACCCCGAAGAGCTCGAAGGCGCCGGCGCGCTCGACGCCCAGACGCTCGGCGGCTGGCTTACCGAGCGGGGCGCGTCCGGGCGGCTCCTCGACGCGGCGGAGACCTGGTACGCGGTCGCCGCCGCGAGCGTCCCCATCGGCGAGACGTCGCTCCTGCACCACGCCGCCAAGCAGGCCGCAGGCGCCGCTCCGAACGGGCTTCGCGTCCGCTTCGTCGGAGGCCCGAGCGCTCTCGCCGCGCGGATGGCGGCCACGCTCGGCGACCGCATCCGTCTCTCCGCGGAGGTCGTCGCCGTCGAGCAGGACGCCTTCGGCGTGCGGCTCTCGCTCGCAGACGGGAGGGTCGAGCGCGCCGGCCGCGCGATCCTTGCGCTCCCGCTGACCGTGCAGCGGGGCGTGCGCTTCGACCCGGAGCTGCCGGCGCACCGGCGCGAGGCGCTCGCCCGCGCGCGCTACGGCGACGCGGTGAAGGCCGGTCTCGCCTACGAGGAGATCCCGGCCGGCGCGTACCCGATCCTCGACGGGCGCGGGGTCGTTCACCGGCCCGAGCCCGGCCTCCCGCTGCTCGTGTTCTTCGCCGGCTCGGGGCCCGCCCGCGAGCTCGCCGCCCTCGACGAAGCCGAGCGACGCCGGCGGATCGCCGGGCTGGCCGGGGGCGAGCCGAGCGCCTTCCGCTCCGTGGCCTGGGCCCAGAAGACCTTCACGCGCGGGAGCTACGTCATCTTCGGCCCGGGGGACCTGACGAGCTGGGGCCGCCGGCTCGGCGAGCCCTGGGGCCGCGTCCACTTCGCGGGGGCCGAGGCGTCGCCGCTGCCGAGCTACATGAACGGAGCGATCGTCGCCGGCGAGCGCGCGGCGAGAGAGGTGTTGGGAGCGCTCTAGAAGCGCTCGAGCCAGCGTTCCCGCCCGCGGGCGGCCGCTCGGCGCCGGCCTCGACCCAGTACTCGGTCGCGCGCCGGATCTTCCCGCCCTCGAGCTCGTAGAACCCTGCCGCACGAGAGATCCCGCCGAGATGCGCCACGGCGACCTCGGCGGCCACGTCGTCGCAGCTCGCGACGATGCGACGGACAACGATCGATCACGGCTCCGGGTAGCTGCGGCTCAGCTCGATGAACGCATCGCGACCGCGGCTCCGCTCTCCGGTGTGCGGCCACTCGGCGACGAAATCGGCGTGGAGCTCGCGCGCTGCCGCCTCCCAGTCGCGGGCCTCGAAGAGCCCCCACAGCCGCCGCACGGCCTCGGCGTTCTCGAGCTCGGTCGTCACCCGGGCGAGCTTATCGGCCCTCGAAGTAGAGTCGGACCGATGCGGCGGCTCCTCTTCCTTGTCAGTGCGATCGTGCTCGTCGAGACGATCTTCTTCTCGGCACTCTCTCCGCTCCTTCCGCATTACTCCGACGAGTTCGGCCTCTCCAAGACCCAGTCGGGCCTCCTCGTGGGCGCATACGCGCTCGGAGGCTTCTTCGGCGCCATCCCCGGCGGCCTCTTCGCGACAAGGGTGGGCGTCAAGCCGACCGTCCTCCTGGGCATGGCCATCCTCTCCTCGATGAGCGTCGTCTTCGGGTTCGGACAGAGCGTCTGGGTGCTCGACGTCGCTCGGCTCGGGCAGGGGTTCGGCGCTTCGTTCGCGTGGGGAGGCGGCCTGGCCTGGCTCGTCGCCGCCGTGCCGCGGCACCGGCGGGGCGAGCTGATCGGGATCGCCATGGGAGCGGCCGTGGGCGGGGCGCTCCTCGGGCCTGTCCTCGGCGGGGCAGCGACAGTCGTCGGCACCGGCCCTGCTTTCACGGCCGTCGCTGCGGTCGCGCTCGGGCTTGCCGTCTGGGCCTGGTTCACGCCGGCCTTTCGACCGGGAGAGCGCCAGCCTCTGAGCGCGCTGCTCAACGCGGTGCGGGAGCCCCGCGTGGCGGCAGGGATCTGGCTCCTCGCCCTGCCCTCGCTCCTGTTCGGGGTCCTCGGGCTCCTCGCACCTCTGCGTCTCGACGAGCTCGGCTTCTCCGGGAAGGCAATCGGCGGCGTGTTCCTCATCGCGGCCGGCTTCGAGGTCGTCGTCAGCCCGCTCGTCGGACGCTGGTCCGACCGCCGCGGGCGACTCGCGCCGGTACGCGCGTTCCTTCTCGTCGCCGTCGCGATGTCGGCGGTGCTGCCCTGGCCCGGCGATCGCTGGACGCTCGGCGCCGTGGTCGTCCTGGCGTCGATTGCCTACGGCTCGTTCTTCGTGCCGGGGGCGGCGCTCCTTTCGGACGGCGCAGAGGACGCGGGGCTCGACCAGGGCTTCGGGTTCGCCCTCATGAACCTCGCCTGGTCGCCCGGGCACATCATCGGCTCGACCGTGGGAGGCGCCCTCGCCGACGTGACCGGCGACGCAGTCCCGTACCTCATCGTCGCAGCTCTGTGCATCTTCACGCTGGTCGCGGTCCATCGCGCGCCGGCCTCGCTCCGAAGGGCACCGTCGGAGCGCCGCCGGCCCGCCGACGCCGCGAGCTGACGCGTCTGCTGCGCGGGCCCCGCCTCGAGCGTCGTGCAGCGGGGACACCGGACTCGGTCGCGGAGGCCGGCGTCATACTGGCCCCGTGAAGATCATCGCCGTCGCCGGCGCACTGGTCGCCGCCCTGCTCGCCGGCTGCGGGGGAGGCGCCGTGCCGGCCGAACCTCAGGCGCCGGCGACGCTGCCGGCGAGCGCGCTCCCGGATCTGAATGCCGCAGCGAGAGTCCTTGCCACGAGGGCGCTCGCCGCCGACTCCTTCGACCCGAAGGGAGTGGCGAAGCTCCTCGAGGACGCGGGCTACCTCACCGGCAGCGAGCGCGAGTTTGCCGGCCGCGGGCGCACGTTCGACCACGTCGTGGCGCGGGTGCTTCGCTTCGGCGACGCGCAGGGGGCTGAGGCGTACGCGACCTGGGTCGCCGGGCACGCGGTCGACTTCCTCGGCGACGCGATGCGCGCGCCGCCGCTCGGTCTGGGCGAGAGCGACGCGCTCTTCTCGCTCGTCCGCTGCTCGATCTGCCATAAGCAGCAGCCAGCGTTCCTGGCCACCTGGCGCCGCAGGGACACGGTCGCCTTCCTGCTCGGTGCGGGCCCCGGGGTGACGCACGAAACGTTTGCGGCCCTCGCGCGCCGCCTGGATGAGAGGATCTCGCCGTGAGCGACCCCCGCCACGCCCCCACCCGGGTGGGGATCCCCCACCCCACCACATGGCTTCAGCCTATCGCCGAAAGTGTCACAAGAGGCGCGCCCTCTGTGCCAACTTCGTGCCGAAACTGAGAAAAGACGCATGAGCCCCGGCGCGCAGGACATCTTCGACCTCGCGCCCGAGCAGCGGGAGATCCAGGCCCTCTGCCGGGAGTTCGCCGAGAAGGAGATCCGGCCGGTCTCCCTTGCGGTCGATGAGGCGGACACCGAGGTGCCGTGGGACGTCTGGTACAAGGCCGCCGCCCTCGGACTGACGTCGTTCATGCTCCCCGAGGAACACGGCGGCGGCGGCATGACCGACTGCTTCACGCAATGCATCGTCCAGGAGGAGCTCTCGTGGGGCTGCTCGGGAATCGGGAATCTGATCACGTCCGGCGGGTTTTTCGCGAAGCCGGTGCTCGACCTCGGGACGGAGGAGCAGAAGCGGCGCTGGATCGAGCCGCTCTGCGCGGACCGGCCGCCACTAACGGGCCTCGCCACCACCGAGCCCGGAGCCGGCTCCGACGCCGCCTCGTTGCAGACGGCCGCAAAGCGCGCCGGCGGGGGATACGTCCTCAGAGGGCAGAAGTCCTGGCTCTCGAACGGAGGCGTCTCCGACTACTACGTCGTCTTCGCGACCGTGGCGCCGGGGACGCGCTCCAAGGGGATTACCGCTTTCATCGTCGAGAAGGACGACCCGGGAGTGACGTTCGGAGCGCCGATGAAGAAGATGGCCAGCGCGCGATCGTCAACGCCGAGATGTTCCTCGAGGACGCCTTCCTCCTCGAAGACCGGCGGCTCGGCAGCGAGGGCCAGGGCTTCTACGGCCTCATGCACACGTTCGACGAGTCGCGCGTGACGCTCGGCGCGAGCGCGGTCGGGCTGGCGCGCGCGGCCCTCGAGTACGCGGTCGAGTACGCGAAGACGCGCGTCCAGTTCGGGAAGCCGATCGCCGAGCACCAGGCGGTCGCCTTCCGCCTCGCGGACATGGCTGTCAAGGTCGACGCCGCCCGGCTCCTCGTCTGGCGCGCGGCGCGCAAGCTCGACGCCGGCGAGGCGGCGTCCAAGGTGGCGGCGATGGCGAAGCTCTTCGCGTCCGAGGCCGCGGTGTGGTGCACGTGGGCCGCCGTGCAGACGCTCGGCGGCTGGGGATACTCGCGCGAGTACCCGGTCGAGAAGTGGATGCGGGACGCGAAGCTCGAGGAGATCGAGGAGGGCACCTCGGACATCCAGCGCCTGATCATCTCCCGGCGGCTGCTCCAGAGTTGAGCGACGTCCGCGCCGGACCCGGCTGTCGCGACCTGCGGCCTCTCTTCGACCCGCGCGCGGTCGCAATTCTCGGCGCCTCGAACGACCCGGCGAAGTGGGGTCACTGGCTCTCTCGCGGCGCGCTTCGCGGGGAGCACCGCCGTGCCGTCTACCTTGTGAACCGCAACGGCGGCGAGATCCTCGGGCGGCGTGCGTACCGTTCGCTTGCCGAGCTTCCTGAAGCGCCGGAGTCCGTCGTCGTCGCCGTGCCCGCGGCCGGCTTCGAGGAGGCGGTCGAGGGCGCGCTCGCGGCCGGCGCGAAGGCTCTCGTCGCGATCAGCGCCGGGCTCGGCGAGCTCGGACCGGAGGGCCGCGCCCGCGAGCAGGCCGTCGTCGAGCGGGTTCGCGAGGCAGGCGCGGTGCTGCTCGGGCCGAACTGCCTCGGCGTCTTCGACGCGCAGGCGGAGCTCGACCTCGCCTCGAACGAGCTCGCGAGCGGCCCGATCGGCCTCATCTCGCAGTCGGGCAACCTCGCGCTCGAGCTCTCGCTCCTCGCGGCCGGCTACGGCCTCGGCTTCTCGCGCTTCGCTTCCCTCGGAAACCAGGCCGACCTCGAGGCGGCCGAGCTGGTCCGCGACTTCGCGGAGCACGAGCCGACGCGGGTGATCGCCCTCTACTGCGAGGACTTCCGCGACGGCCGTGAGTTCGCCCGCGCGGCGCACGCCGCGGTCGAGGCCGGGAAGCCGGTCATCCTCCTCACGGTCGGCCGAAGCGAGGCGAGCGTGAGCGCCGCCCGCTCTCACACGGGCGCGCTCGTGAGCGAGCTGGCCGCGGTCGACGCCGCCTGCCGGGCGGCCGGCATCCAGCGGGTCTCGACCCCCAAGGAGCTCGTCGACCTCGCGCAGGCGTTCCTGTCGCCGAACCGGCCGCGCGGGCGGCGGATCGCGGTCGTGGGCGACGGCGGCGGCCACGGGGTCGTCGCAGCCGATGTCTCCATCGCGGCCGGCTTCGAGCTCCCGCGCCTCTCGGGCGACCTCGCGGCCCGGGTCGCGGCGGTCCTGCCGCCGACCGCGTCGACTCGGAATCCGGTCGACTTCGCCGGCGGCGGCGAGCAGGACTTCACCAACTTCGAGCGCGTGACCCGTCTCCTCCTCGAGTCGGGAGAGGTGGACGCCGTCCTCCTCACCGGCTACTTCGGCGGCTACAGCCAGTACTCGGACGACTTCCGCGAGCGCGAGACCGAGGTCGGCCGCGGCATGGCCCGGGCCGCGGCGGAGAGCGGCCGGCCGCTCGTCGTCCAGTCGATGTACTGGGCTTCGCCGCCCGCCGAAGCGCTTCGTGCCGGAGGCGTCCCCGTCTACCGGGAGATCGAGTCGTCCGCGCACGCTCTAGCCCGCCTCGCAGAAGCGGTCGAGCGCACGCCCCGCGGAGTCCCCGCGCTCCCGGAGCCCGCCGCGCTCCCGTCAGGCGAAGGCGGTCCCGGCACGGGGTACTTCGAGGCCCGCGCCCTTGTCGCAGACGCGGGGATCGCCTTCGCTCCGGCCCGCCGGGTCGAGACGCTCGAGGAGGCGCGGGCTGCCGCCGCGGAGGTCGGCTACCCGGTCGTCCTCAAGGCCCTCGGGCTCCTGCACAAGTCGGACGCAGGTGGAGTGGTGCTGGGAATCCCAGACCCGGAGGAGCTCGAGCGGATGTTCTCGGATTTGGCAACACAGCTGTCTCCAGAAGGGTACTCCGTGGAGCGGATGGAATCGACCGCCGAGGGGGTGGAGCTGATCGTCGGCTGCCGCCGTGACCCTCGCTTCGGGCCGATCGCGCTCGTCGGGCTCGGCGGGCTCTACGCGGAGCTCCTGAAGGACGTCGCCGTTGCACTTGCGCCCGTCGAGGAGAGCGACGCGGAGGAGCTCATTCGCTCGCTCCGGGGCGCGCCGCTCCTCCTCGGCGCCAGGGGACGGTCCCCTGCCGACGTCCCAGCGGCCGCGCAGGCCCTGGCCGCGCTCTCTCGACTTGCCGCTGCGCACCCGGAGATCGCAGAGATCGAGATCAACCCGCTACTCGTGACCCCGCGTGGCGCTCTAGGGCTCGACGCCCGGATCGTCCTCGCGGAGAGAGGAGGCGAGCATGCTCGCTGAGGGAACCTTCGAGGGCAAGGTCGCGATCGTCACGGGCGGCGGCTCGGGGCTCGGGCGGGCGATGGCACTCGAGCTCGCCCGCACCGGCGCTGCCGTGGTGGTGGCTGGGCGACGGCCCGAGGCGCTTGCGGAGACCGTCGCGCTGATCGAGGCCGCGGGCAGGCGGGCGGCGGCGCAGCCGACAGACGTCCGGCAGCCGGACCAGGTCGACGCGCTCGTCGCGGCTGCGGTCGAGCGCTTCGGGCGCCTGGACGTCCTCGTCAACAACGCGGCCGGGAACTTCGTCGTTCGCGCCGAGGATCTCTCTCCGAACGGCTGGCGCGCGGTCGTGGCGATCGTCCTCGACGGAGGCTTCCTC
>JBGPNP010000077.1:0-9447 GCA_041487575.1 Gaiellaceae bacterium
ACGAAGGACGTGTCGTACGGCGAGGTCGAGTCGGTCAAGGCCGTCTCCGACCTGATCGCGCCGCTCTCCGGCGAGGTGGTCGCGGTCAACCAGAAGGTCGTCGACGCGCCCGAGACCGTGAACGAGGACCCCTACGGCGAGGGCTGGCTGATCCGGATCCGCGTGTCCGATCCGGCGGAGATCGACTCACTGCTCGACGTTGCGGCGTACCGGCAAGTGCTGGCCGAGCAGTGACGCACCCGTTCCTCGCCCTCACCGACGCCGACGTCGAGGAGATGCTCCGCACGATCGGCGTGGCCTCGATCGACGAGCTGTTCCGCGACATCCCGCCGGGCGTGCGCCTCGGCCGCGGTCTGGAGCTGGAGCCGGCCCTGTCGGAGCAGGAGCTCTCGGCGCACCTGGGCGAGCTCGCCGCGCGCAACGTCGACACCACGCGCGAGCTGTCGTTCCTCGGAGCCGGGATCTACGACCACTACGTCCCGGCCGTCGTCGACGCCGTGCTCGGGCGCGGCGAGTTCCTTACCGCTTACACGCCGTACCAGCCCGAGATGAGTCAGGGCATCCTCCAGGCGATCTTCGAGTATCAGACGGCGATCTGCGAGCTGACCGGCATGGACGTCTCGAACGCTTCCGGCTACGACGGAACCACGGTGGCGGCGGACGCCTGCTACGTCGCCAAGCACGCGACCGGCAGGAGCAAGGTCGTGCTTGCGGAGACCCTGAATCCGCAGGTGCGCCAGGTCGTCAAGACGTACGCGCCGGGCTTCGGCCTCGAGGTCGTCGAAATCCCACACCGAGGTGGGGTCATCGACCCCGACGAGCTCCGCGACGCAGCCCGGGAGGCGGCCTGCGTCATCTTCCAGCAGCCGAACTTCTTCGGCTGCCTGGAGCCGGCGCCCGACCTCGCTGCGGCGGCAAGCGAAGCCGGGGCGCTCGCGGTCGCCCACGTAGATCTGCTCTCTCTCGGCGTACTTGAGGCGCCGGCGAACTACGGCTGCGCGATCGCCATCGGCGAGGGCCAGAGCGCCGGCAACTACCAGAGCTTCGGCGGCCCGCACTACGGGTTCCTCGCCGCACGCACCGAGTTCATCCGCCGCATGCCGGGCCGGATCGTCGGCGAAACGACTGACGCCGCGGGTGAACGCGGCTATGTCCTCACTCTGCAGACGCGAGAGCAACACATCCGACGGGAGAAGGCCACCTCGAACATCACGACGAACCAGACGCTCCTCGCGCTCGGCGGGCTCGTCTATCTGTCCTGGCTCGGCCCGCAGGGGCTTCGGGAGCTGGGGGAGAACTGCATGAGCCTCGCCGCCTATGCGAAGGAGAGGCTCGGCCTACCGTTGTTGTTTCCAGAATCGGCAACGTTCAAGGAGTTTGCCATCCACGTCGGACGGCCCGCCGATGAGGTCGTGCGTGCGGCCCGCGAGCTGGGCGTGCACCCGGGATATGCGCTCAGGCGCGACTACGCGGGACTGGAGGATGCCCTCCTCGTCTGCGTGACGGAGAAGAGGACTCCCGAGGACGTCGAGCGGCTCGCTGCCGTGCTGGCGAAGGTGGCTGCTTGACGGGCGAGCCTCCCGGGGCGCGCGCAGCCGGCGATTTGGATTCGTCGGCCGCTGCGGCTATTCGTCATGGTCAGATCGGAAATTTCACTCTTTCGCGACAAACTCGAGCGTCTTTTCGCGCTAGATTCGGATGCCGGTGGCGGCGGGACCCCTCCCACCCGGGGGACAGCGGGCGCAGGGGCCCCGGGTCGCCGAGCGAGGGACGGCCGTGAAGCTCATCTACGAGAAGTCGAAGCGCGGCCGGCGCGCCTCGACGCTTCCGCGGTACGACTTGCCACGGGCAGAGGTGCCGGAGGAGCTGCGCCGGGGCCGCGCGCCGCGCCTCCCCGAGGTGTCCGAGCCGGACCTCGTCCGGCACTTCACGGAGCTGTCGACCCGAAACTTCGGCATCGACACCGGCTTTTACCCGCTCGGCTCCTGCACGATGAAGCACAACCCGCGCGTCAACGAGCGGCTCGTCATGCTTCCGGGATTCCGCGACCTCCATCCGCTGCAGGAGGAGAACGGCGCCCAGGGCGCGCTCGAGCTCATGTGGCGCCTGCAAGAGATCCTGGCTGAGGTCTGCGGGCTCGACGCCGTGTCGCTTCAGCCGGCCGCGGGCTCGCAGGGGGAACTCACGGGACTCATGCTCAAGCGGGCCTACTTCGCCGACCGCGGCGAGAGGGAGCGGAACGAGATCATCGTCCCCGACACCGCGCACGGCACGAACCCTGCCAGCGTGACGATGGCCGGGTTCGTGCTCGTCGGCGTCAAGACGGACCCGCGGGGCAACGTCGACCTCGGCGACCTGCGGGCGAAGGTCGGCCCGCGCACGGCGGGGCTGATGCTCACGAACCCCTCGACGCTCGGGCTCTTCGACGAGGGGATCGCCGAGGTCACGCGCACCGTGCACGAGGCGGGCGGCCTCTGCTACTACGACGGCGCGAACCTCAATGCCGTCTGCGGGATCTCCCGCCCGGGAGACATGGGATTCGACATCGTCCACATCAACTTGCACAAGACGTTCAGCCAGCCGCACGGCGGCGGCGGCCCGGGCGGCGGGCCGATCGCCGTGCGCGGGATGCTCGAGCCGTTCCTGCCCGTCCCGGCGGTCGGCCGCGCGGGTGACCGCTTCCTGCTGGACTACGACCGGCCGAAGACGATCGGCAAGGTGCGAGGCTTCACCGGGCCCTTCGGCGTGTTCGTCCGCGCCTACGCCTTCATCCGCACCTACGGGCCGGGGCTTCGGGAGATGTCCGAGGTTGCCGTCCTGAACGCCAACTACCTGCTCGCCGGGCTGCGGGGCGCGTACGAGGTCCCGTTCGACCGGCTCTGTATGCACGAGTTCGTCCTCTCCGCACGGAATCTCAAGCGCGACCACGGGGTGACAGCGCTCGACGTCGCGAAGCGCCTGATGGACTACGGCTTCCACCCGCCGACGATCTACTTCCCCCTGATCGTTCCGGAGGCGCTCATGATCGAGCCGACCGAGACGGAGGCGAAAGAGACCCTCGACGCCTTCGTGGACGCGATGCTCGCGATCGCCCGCGAGGCGGCCGAGGAGCCCGCGCTCCTCAAGGAGGCGCCGCACACTCGACCCGTGCGTAGGCTCGACGAGGTGAAGGCGGCGAAGCGGGCGATCGTCAGGTATGGCTTCGAGCAACATCCGGATCTTGCCGCGGAGGTCGCAGGCAGGACGGAGGCGCTCGGGGCCGAGTCGGCCGCCTAACGCATCCCGTTCGGATTGAAGCACCGTGCTGTCGGGCTGCGCTCGCCCGCACGTCGTAGCTCCGAAATGCTCTGACGCGCGGCTCCGGTCTGCGCCACGCCATGGCTGCGCGGCCGGGGGCGGCGCGCGTGTTCCTGCCGGCTCCCGAGGATGGAGCGAAGCTTGGGGTTTGCGCTAGTTATGATCATAGAAATAAGAGCGAGGAGTCGCGTGTGCTTGGTGCGGGGCAGAGGGAGGCAGGGCGACTCGTCGCAACTTATTTATGATTATAGATAGCCCTCTGCGAGCCCGCCGGAGCCGAGGGGCCTCTGCGCGGCTGGGCTGACGGTGTCCGGCCGACCGTTCACTGCGCCGGCGGTCCGACGCGGCCGGGCTTGTCCTACGCGTGGATGAAGACCGGCGTCCCGACGGGGACGAAGCGCATCATGAAGCGCATGTCGCGGTCGGAGGCGCGCAGGCAGCCGGCGGAGGCGGCGTGACCGATCGACCAGGCGGCGTTCGTCCCGTGGATGCCGAGGAGGTCGCCTCCGTCCCAGCCGGCGGGCAGGCGCGGCTGGTGGCCGGAGAGGGCGAGGACGCAGCAGCCGAAGTACGGACCGTAGAGGCTACCCGGGAACTTGTCGGTGACCGCGAAGCGACCGGCCGGGGTCGGCGTTCCTGGGCCGCCGACCGCGACCGGGATCGTCCGCACGGCCGTCTCTCCGACCCTCACCGTGAGCGTGCGCTCGGAGAGGTCGGCGACGAGCGAGACGCGTGTGAGGGAGATCCGCACGGTGTCGCGCCGCACCCAGCCGACGCGGCCGTTCCGGAGCTCCGGCGCGGCCAGGCCGAGCCAGCCCTGCGCCTCTCTGACGACCGCGAGGGCCGGTCTCCTCCCGAACTGCGTCCACGAGCGGACCCGGACGAGGACGCGCCCGCCGCCCGGGCGGCTCCGGAGCGCGAGCCAGGCGCCCGGCCGGTTCGGGCGGACGATGAGATACGTCGTCGCGACGACGGCCGGGCTGATCCGCGGGCCGTCGAGCGCCGCGCCTGCCTCGCCCGCGGTGACGAGCGCCAGCGCGGCCGCCGCCGTGGCGGCGAGGGCGCGGAGCCTCATCGCGTCGCCGCGAGCTGGCCGCAGGCCGCCGCGATGTCGCGCCCACGCGAGAGGCGGACGGTTGCCGGGACCCGGGCTCGGTCGAGCACGGCCTTGAAAGCGGCGACCGTATCCCGCGACGAACCTTCGTAGGCGCCGGTGGGGTTGTACGGGATCAGGTTCACCTTGAAGACCTTCGGGTCGAGGAGCCCGGCGAGCGTCCGCGCCTGCTCGACCCGGTCGTTCACGCCCGCGAGCATGACGTACTCCACGAAGACCTTCAGGTGCCGCCGCTCGTGGTACTCGCGGCAGAGGGCGAGCACGTCTCGGAGGGGGTAGCGGTCGTTGACCGGCATGAGCTCGGAGCGGAGCGCGTCGTCGGCGGCGTGGAGCGAGAGCGCGAGACGGATCGGCTCTTCGACCTCGTCGACGAAGCGGCGCAGGCCCGGCGTCCAGCCGACGGTGGAGATCGTCGTCCGCCGGGGCGTCACCCCGAGGTCGGGGAGCCGGCGGGCGGCGGCGAGCACTGCGTCGAGGTTCAGCATCGGCTCGCCCATGCCCATGAAGACGCAGTGGTCGATCGCCTCGACGCGCCGGAAGTGGAGCGCCTGGTCGAGGATCTCGGACGCGGTGAGGTTCCGCCCGAAGCGCATCTGGCCGGTGGCGCAGAAGGCGCACGTGAGCGGGCAGCCGGACTGGCTCGAGACGCAGACCGAGCGCCGGCCGTCGCGGTAGCGCATCAGCACCGCCTCGACTGGGTGGTCGTCGCGCGTCTTGAAGAGCACCTTGACCGTGCCGTCCCGCGATGCCGACTCCCTCTCGACTGTGAGCGTCGAGAACGGGACAGTCTCGGCGAGCCCGGCCCGGAGGCGCGCCGGCACGTTCGTCATCCGCTCGTACCCCTCGGCCCCGCGGGCCGCCCAGTCCCACACCTGGCGCGCGCGGTACGGGGGCTCGCCACGGTCGGCAAGCGCCTGCTCGAGGAGTGCCATGTCCACGACTCGAGGATAGACGGGACCGAGCAGGCGGCGGCTCATGATCAGACGCTACCGAGGAGGGAAGCAGGGGGAGCGGGAGGCCCGCGTCCGCGGTCTAAACTATAATGATAAGTTCGGAGGAAGCGATCGACCAGGCCGCCAAGAGGGAGCAGCTGCCAGAGGCGAGGCTTGCTCTGGCTAATTTATGATTATAAAAGAGCTCGCGCGGCTCCGATTCGGGCTCCGTCGAGAGGAGTGCTGTCAAAGGGCCCGCGCCTGGGGAATGGGGCTCGGGACGGCAGACGAGGCGCTCAGGCTCGGCAAGCCCTTCCGGCCGGCCGACCTCGTGCGGGTCGTGCGCGAGGCGCTCGATGCCCGCCCGCCGCGCGTCCGGTAGCCTGCTCGCCGTGATCGACCTCCGCTCCGACACGCTCACGCAACCCACGCCCGGGATGCGCCGCGCGATGGCGGAGGCCGTCGTCGGCGACGAGCAGAAGCGCGAGGACCCGACTGTGATCGCGCTCGAGGAGCGCGTGGCGCAGCTGCTCGGCCACGAGGAGGCGGTGTACCTCCCGACCGCGACGATGGCGAACCAGATCGCGCTCAAGCTCCTCTCCGAGCCCGGCGACGAGGTCGTCTCCGAGGCCGAGTCGCACGTCTTCCGCTACGAGCTCGGCGGGCCGGCCGTACACGCGGGCCTCGCGATGAAGCGCATCTACGCGCGGGACGGTCGCTTCACCGCGCAGCAGGTGCGCGAGGCCGTCAGCCTGCCCGGGGACATTCACATGGCGCCGAGCCGCATCCTCTGCATCGAGAACACGCACAACGGCGGCGGCGGCCGCGTCTGGCCGCTCGTACAGGTGCGCGAGGTCGTCGCGACGGCGCGCGAGCTCGGGCTCTCCGTCCACCTCGACGGGGCGCGGCTCATGAATGCCGCGATCGCCGCGGGCGTGCCGGCCGCCGACTACGGGCTCGAGTTCGACACCGTCGCGCTCTGCCTCTCCAAGGGGCTCGGCTGCCCGCTCGGAGCGCTCATCGCAGGCTCGCGCGGGCGGATGGCGAAGGCGAGGCGCTTCAAGCACCTCTTCGGCGGGGCGATGCGCCAGGCGGGGATCGTCGCGGCCGCGGGGATCTACGCGCTCGACCACAACGTCGAGCGGCTCGCCGACGACCACGCGAACGCGCGCCGGCTCGCGGAGGGGCTCGTGGAGGCGGGGCTGCCGGTCGACCTCGAGCAGGTCGAGACGAACTTCGTCCAGCTCCATCCGGAGCGGATCGGGCTCACGGCCGAGGAGACGCTCACGCGGTTGCGCTCCGAGGGCGTCCTCGTCTCCTACGCGGCGCCGCGCGGCGTCCTGCGGGCGGTGACGCACCTCGACGTGAGCGCGGAGGACGTCGAGCGCGCGATCGCAGGGGCCGTGCGCGCGCTCGGCGACTACGGGCGGTCGCCCACGAGGAAGAACGCGACCGCGACGCCGGCGTAGGCCGCGATCAGGGCGAGGCCGCGGGCTCGGCTCGAGCGGCCCTGGGCGAGGACGAGCGAGGCGAAGACGACGGCGCCTCCGAGAGCGCCGATCTCGACCGGCCGGAAGGAGAGGGCGAGCGGCTCGATCGCCCAGGCGAGGACGGCGACCGCCGGGATCAGGAAGACGGCGACCTGGGCGCTCGAGGAGAGCGCGATCTCGGCAGCGAGCTTGATCCTCCCCCGGGCCGCGACGACGACCGCGCCGCCGTGCTCGGCCGCGTTGCCGACGATCGCGACGATGACGGCCGCGACGAAGAAGTCGGTGAGGTGGGCCTTGTCGGCGAAGGTCTCGAGCGAGCCGACGAGGATCTCGGCGACGAACGCGGTCACCGCGGTGGCCGCCCCGAGCACGAGGAGGGAGAACGGGAGCGACCAGCCGGCGATCTCAGGCGGCTCGTCGGAGACGTGCATGAGGTGGTGGCGGCGGAGCGAGTACCACGTGACCGCGACGTAGACGAGCAGGAGGACGATCGAGACCGGGAGGGCGGCGACGGCGAGCGTGTGCCGCTCCGGGTCTCCGTGGAAGCCGGGGACGGCCGGCGCGAGGAAGAGGAGCACGGCGAGCGTGACGAGGCCGAGGGAGAGGAAGCTCGACTTGCGGTCGAGCTCCCCGTCGCCCCCGAAGGCGAGCGAGAAGCCGAGGACGAGCAGGAGGTTGCCGACGACGCTGCCGGTGAGGGAGCCGCGGACGACCTCGGTGAGCCCGTCGGAGACGGCGAAGAGGGCGATGATGAGCTCCGGCGCGTTGCCGAAGGTCGCGTTGAGGAAGCCGCCGATCCCCGGGCCCGTGTGCTGGGCCGCGTGCTCGGTGGACTCCCCGATGATCCAGGCGAGCGGGATGAGCGCGACCGCCGCGAGGACGAAGAGGAGGATGTCGCCGGCGCCGATCCTGTCGACCGCGATCACGATCGGCCCGAGCACGAGCAGCGCGGAGAGGATCCGGCGGGTCAAGGCGGCCGGAGCGTACCCTTTCGGGTCGAATGCTGGACACTGTTTTCTTCGACTTGGACGGCACAGGCACGGGGGAAACCCTGTTCCCCCCGCGAACCCTCTTCTCTCGCACCCCTTAGCGATGCTGGACGCCGTCCTCTTCGACTGGGGCGACACCCTCTTCCGCTTCGCCTACGACGAAGACCTTCTCGAGGCGGGGTGGGAAGCGGGGCTGGCGGCGATCGGTCGTGCCGGGCTGCCGGCGCACGCCGAGACGGCGGCGCATTTCCGCGAGCGCTATCTCCCGCTCATCTGGGCGCCGGGCACGATCGAGGAGATCGAGTACCCAGGGCTCGTCCGCGAGCTCCTCGCCGACTTCGGCGTCTCGGTGACGGACGAGGAGCTCGACCTCTTCCTGGCCGCCGAGCACGAGGCGTGGGCGCCGGCTCGGCTTCTCGGAGCGCACACGCATGCGCTCCTGGACAGCCTGCGGGGGCGAGGGCTCCGGCTCGGGCTCGTCTCGAACGCCTTCGACCCGGGCTGGCTCCTCCGGCGCGACCTCGCCGAGATGGGGCTCGTCGAGCGGCTCGACGTCGCCGTGTTCTCGTCCGAGGTCGGGATGCGCAAGCCACACCCGTCGATCTTCGATGCGGCACTCTCGGAGCTCGGGGTCGAGGCCGGGCGTGCGCTCTTCGTCGGCGACCGCCTCTACGAGGACGTCCGCGGCTCGAAGGAGGTTGGCATGCGGGCGGTGCAAGCCCTCTGGTTCCGGGCCGACGCGGACGAGCGCGGTGTCGACCCCGACTTCGAGGCGTTCACCCAGATGGACGTCCTCAACGTCGTCCGGCGGCTGCTCGGAGAGCTTTGACGATCGTGACTCTTGGGGCACCCCGGCCCACCACCCGGCTCCGATCCTAACCGGAAATTCCGCGCGTGTGTGTGACGGAATGCGCCGAGCGTGTAACGGAGTGCGCCGAGAGCGTGTCGGCTTCGTCTCGAATTCGTCCCGAGCCGCCTACACCCACTGGGCCTGCAAGTCAAGTCTTGCGGCGCCAGGCCGGTTTGCCGACAATCAGGGCTCAGTGCAGCAGCCTCAGCTCTCCACTGGGACGCATCTTCCGCTCCGGCCCCAAGACGAGACCGAGTGCCGCCGCTGCGGCGTCCACTGCGACAAGGTCGTCTACCCGGCCGCCTGCGTCGAGCGATCGTGCCCCTTCCTCTACGCCTACCGCGAGTGGGGGCACACCTACATCGGCTGCATGCAGAAGATCTACGACGTCGAGATCGACCTCGACCTCCTGCGAGAGGCCCAGGGGCGCAAGGGCGGCTTCGGGGCCGTGCGCGCGAGCCAGAAGCCGCTGCCGATGTGCCGGGTCGAGGTCGCGAGCTGCTACGAGCACCGCACCGGCGAGCTGGGCTGCGTGAACCCCGAGTTCTACGAGCTCCCGCGCGGGAAGCCCGCCTTCAGGGTCTTCGCGCGCATCGACTCCGCCGCAGACTCCCGCTAGGCGCGCGGCGCAGTCCAGCGCGCGTGGAGCTCTCTGAGCTTGCGCAGCTCAGCGGCGTCCGGGCCGTGCCCCTCTGGGCCGGGGGTCTCGAGCAGCGCCGGCAGATTCTGGAGCCGCGAGTCGGCGAGGAAAACGCCGAGCCCTTCGCCCATGAGG
>JBGPNP010000078.1:0-9445 GCA_041487575.1 Gaiellaceae bacterium
CCCAGACGTTCGAGGAGTGAGGCGTGTCCTCCCAGTTCCGCGGAACATGACCGGGCCGGAGCTGCTCCATGTCGGTGTAGAGCTCGACGATGAGGCGCTCCTCGGGGATGCGCATGTACGCGAAGCAGCTCGCCGCGACGCCGTGCCGTCCGGGGCCCCAGACGCACCAGCGGCCGTGCTTGGCGAGATGGTCGAGCGCAACGCGCATCTCCCCCCAGTCCACGAGCTCGAGCGCGAAGTGGTGGAAGTGCGCCGGGCTCTTCTCGAGCATGGCGTGGACGTGGTGGTCGGCGTTCAGGTGCAGCCAGATGCCCTCGTCGCCGAGGTAGTCGCTGACCCGGAACCCGAGCCGGTCGACGTAGAAGCCGGAGAGGCGCTTCAGGTCCTGCGTGACGCAGTTCACGTGCCCGAGCTTGCGCGGATGGAAGGCGGGGAGGTCGCTCGAGAGCCGGGCTACGTCAGGGAAGGCGCTCTCGGGATCCTCCCACTCGACGAGCTCCACGCCGTGACCATCCGGGTCGGAGAGGACGAGCGTCGGCGCCCGGCCGGGCCGCTCGTGGAGCTCGCCCTCGAGGGCGACGTCAGCGAGGCGGTGCCCGGGGCCGAGCTGCCAACCGGCGTGGTCGAAGCCAGCCTCGCCCGCCGCGACGAGCTCGAGCGAGTAGTCGTCGAAGGCGCAGCGGAGATACGCGCGATCCGCGTGTCGCTCACGCAGCGTGAAGCCGAACTGGACCGACCAGCGAGCGACAGCCTCGTCCAGGTCGAGCACGCGCAGGCCGACGTGGTGGATCCCTACAAGCTTGCTCATCGATTCTTTCTCACTTCCATGACGATATCGGCACAAACGAAGCCCCACCGGCGGGTCGTGACGCGATACGTTCTAGATGGGGGCCGCGAACCCCCAGGGGGGACCCCGCTCGAGTCTCGGCAGACGCCGGCATCAACCGAGCCTGCCCATGCCCGGAAGTCGGCGATAGCCGCCGAGGAAGAACACGAGCGGGCTGCCGCCGTTCGCCTTCGCATGCTCGACCTCCGCGAGGACGATGTCGTGGTCGCCCGCCAGAACGACCTCGGTCGTGCGACAGGTGAGGTAGGCGAGGCTCTCGCGCAGGATGGGCAAGCCGTCCGGGCCCGCCTCGACGTCGAGCCCTTCGAAGTGGTCCTGCAGCGGTGCTGCGAAGCGCCGGGAGATCTCCTCCTGATCCTCGCGCAGGAAGTTCACTGCGAAGCGACCCGCCTTGTGGATCGCGAGCGCCGTGCGCGCGCCCCGGGTCAGGCAGACCAGGATGAGGACGGGGTCGAGCGAGACCGAAGCGACCGAGTTCGCCGTCATCCCATGCCGCTCGCCCTCGTGCACCGTCGTGATCACAGTCACGCCGGTGGGGAAGTGCCCCATGACCCGGCGGAACTCGTACGGGTCGACGGTCGTGTCCACCTCAGTCGCGCAGGAACTGCTCCACGAGCGCGGACGCGTGCCTCTTGTCGGCGAGCAGGTAGGCGAGCGCGGTCATCCGGAACGAGTCCTGGAGGTAGAAGCGCTCGTAGAGCTCGCCGCGGCCGCCGAGAGCGGAGCCGACGAAGTCCCAGGCGAGGCGAAAGGCCCGGATCCGCCGCTCCGCGCCGGCGTTGCGCGCCTGGAAGTACTTGTCGATCTCCGACCGGAGCGGGCCCTCGAGATCGGCCTTCGACGGCGTCGCCATGAAGCCGCCGCCCCCGACGAGCTGGATGAGCTCGACCGCACGCGGGATCCACTTCGGCATCAGGCCGCGGAGGGCGACGAGCGAGCGCTCGTCGGGCACCCAGTCGTTGCTCTGCTCGGCCCGGCAGGAGCCGGCCTCGGCCGCGATCACGCCGGCGCGCGTCATCTCCATCATCGACCAGAGCTCGCCTAGCTTCTCCTGGACGTGGTCGAAGGCGTTCACGCCGGTCATGTCCCCGATCGTGTGCGCGAGGCCGAAGGCGAACTCGAGCTTCGCCCAGGCCCGCGTCATCGCCTGGTGGATGATGTGGGACCGCCAGTGCGAGTCCGTGATGACCTCGCTGTGGAGCTGCGGGTTCCCGTCGAGGAACACGCGCTCGCGCGGCACGACGACGTCGTCGAAGATGCAGACCGCGTCCATCTCGTCGAAGCGCGTCGAGAGCGGGTAGTCCCAGGGGTCTCGCTGGACGGAGTAGGAGTCGCGACAGATGAACTTGAGCCCCGGCGTCGTCATGGGGATGGCGAAGCAGACGGCGTACTTCGAGTCCTGGAGCCGCAGGTCCGAGCCGGGATAGACGGCGAGCTCGTCCGCGAACGGCGCCAGCGTCGCGAGCATGCGCGCGCCGCGCACGACGATGCCGTCCTTCGTCTCGCCGACCTTGTGCATCGAGACCTCGCCGCCGGCCTGCTCGGCCTCGGCGACGGAGCGGTCGACCTGAGGGTTCACGAGCGTGTGCGTGAGACAGAGGTCGGAGTCCCGGATGAGCTTCTGGTACTCGACGATGTTCCGGGCGCCTTCCTCGTTCCCGTAGCGGGCCCAGATGTCGGCGCGCGCGGCGAAGCACGCGAACGTGTAGTTCAGGTAGTCGGGCGTGCGGCCCATCATCCCGGCGGTCGCGTCGGCGATCCGCTTCGAGGCCACGCGCCGTCGCTCCAGGTCGTCCCTGCTCTTCGGGAGGACGTGCGTGACGTTCACCGGCTGGCCGGTGTCGGGCGACTCCATGAGGAAGACGTCCGGCTCCTCGTGCTGGAGGTCGAAGACGCGGGCGAGCGAGCGGGCCGCACCCTGGAGCTTCGCGTGGGCCGAGGGGTCGGTGACCTTCTCTCCTTCCAGCCAGATCTCCCGCGCCTCGCTCCTGAGGCCGGCAAGGAACTGCTCTCCCGTGCGGGCGCCGGCCCGCGCGGCTTCTTTCGTCTCGATTGCCATCAGAGTCTCCTTGTCACCACGGTCTTGACGTCTGCGTAGAAGTCGAAGCTCGAGTCGCCGCCCTCCCGGCCGACGCCGGAGTGCCTGGCGCCGCCGAAGGGCGCTGCGAGGTCGCGGACGTAGAAGCAGTTGATCCAGGCGGTGCCGGCGACGAGCCGCTCGCCCAGCCGTCCCCATCGAGCCTCGTCCTGCGTGAAGACGGTCGCGGCGAGCCCGTACTCGGTGTCGTTCGCAAGGCGGACGGCCTCGTCCTCGTCGCGGAAGGTCTGCAGGGTGAGCACGGGGCCGAAGACCTCCTTCTGGACGATCTCCAGCTCCTGACGGACATCGGTGAAGAGCGTCGGCTCGTAGTAGAGGCCGCCGAGCTCGGGTGAGACCTGTCCGCCGAAGACGAGTCTCGCGCCGTCTCGCTCGGCGCGCAGGACGAAGCCGTCGACGCGCTCGAGGTGCTCGCGCGTGATCAGCGGGCCGATGTCGGTGTCCGGCTCGCGCGGGTCGCCGAGCCTGCGGCTCCGCACGCCCTCCGTGAAGCGCTCGAGGAACTCCTCGGCGATCGCCTCCTCGACGAGGAGGCGCGTGCCGGCGAGGCAGATCTGGCCCGCGTGATCGTACTGATAGGTCGCAGTGGAGACGGCCGCATCGAGGTTCGCGTCGGCAAAGACCACGAACGGCGACTTGCCGCCGAGCTCGAAGGAGACCGGCGTGACGTTCTTCGCCGCGGCCTGCCCGATCAGCTTCGCAGTGTCGACCGAGCCCGTGAAGGAGATGCGCGCGATGCCCGGGTGGCTCACGAGCGCCCAGCCCGCCTCCTCCCCGATCCCCTGGACGACGTTCAGGACGCCCGGCGGGAGACCCACCTCCTCGGCGAAGTCGGCGAGGAGCGAGCACGTGAGCGGCGCCCACTCGGGCGGCTTGATGACGACTGTGCACCCGGCCGCGAGCGCGGGGCCGGCCTTCCACGTCGTCAGCATGAAGGGCGCGTTCCAGGGCGTGATGAGGGCGGCGACGCCCGAGGGGTCGTGGCGGACGCGGAAGGTCGCGTCGTTCGCGTCCCAGGTTCTCTGCCTGCGCTCGATCGCCCACTCGGCAAAGCGCCGGACGTTGAGCGCGCCGCGCTTCATGACCCGCGACCGCGAGGCTTCCAGGAGCGAGCCGTTGTCCAATGTCTCGACCGCAGCGAGCGTCTCGACGCGCTCCTCGATCACGTCCGCGAGGCGGAAGAGAAGCTCGCCGCGGCCCTCGGGCCCCAGCGCGGCCCACTCGGGGAAGGCGGCCCGCGCGGCCTCGACGGCCGCGCTCACCTCGTACTCGCCCCCGCGGGCGATGTCGGCGAGGCGGCCCTCGTCGATCGGGCTCGTGTCGGCGAAGGTCCCGGTGGAGCCGACGCGCCGCCCGCCGATGTAGTGGTCGGGCGAGACCTCGATCCCGGCGACGGTCGCGATCCGGGCGGTGATGCTCACGGCTGCCCCACGACCCCCTGCGCCCGCTTCGGTCCCCAGGGGGAAGCTTGCACCCCCACCCGCTTCGAGCATATCGCGGAAAACCGCGCGTGTGGCGCGCGGAATGTGCCGAGATCGTGACGGGTCCGGATCGGATCTCCGCGATCCGGTCTCACGCTTCTTCCTCCGGCACGGCGAGCGCGACGTGCCGCGCGTTGGGCGTGTCGGCGGGCATGACTCCTGGGCCCGGGAGATCCTCGTCCGCCTCGACGATCGGGTTCGAGAGCCGCCCGATCCCATCGACCTCCACCTCGACGAGATCGCCGGGCTGAACGGGACGCGAGTTGGCCGGCGTTCCGGTGAGAAGGACGTCGCCGGGCTCGAGCGTGATCAGGCGCGAGAGGTCGGCGAGCATGTAGGCGAACGAGAAGAGCAGCTCGCTCGTATTCCCCTCCTGCACGACCCTCCCGTTCACGTACGTGCGCAGGGTGAGGTTCGCCGGGTCGACGTCGGCCGCGTCCACCAGGTACGGGCCGATCGGGCAGAAGCCGTCCTGTCCCTTGACGCGAAGCATCGAGCCCCGGTCAGCGTGGCGGAAATCGTGGACGCCGAAGTCGTTCGCGACCGAGTAGGCGGCCACGTGCCCGAGCGCGTCCTCCTGGGCGATCCGGTTCACCCGCCGCCCGACGATGAGCGCCACCTCGCCCTCGTAGTTCAGGTACTTGCAGCCGCGCGGCCGCACGACGGGCGCCCCGTGCGCGGAGAGCGAGGAGGGCGGCTTCAGAAAGTAGGACGGCGCCTCCGGCGTCTTCGCCTCGTACTCCTCGACTCGGCTCCGGTAGTTCAGGTGGACGGCGATGATCTTGGTCGGCGCGAGCTCGACAGGCCTCTTCACTGGAGGCGCTTTCCTCCATCGACGGTGTAGCCGAAGCTGAGCCAGAATCCCCTGCCGACGTTGATCGGGGCGAGCGGGCCGATTTCGTCCGCCGGCGAGTCGAAGAAGCGGAGCGTCGCGTCCCCCTCCCAGATCGGCGAGACCTCGCGGTCGCGCCCGCCCGCGAGGACGTGCTCCTCCAGGGAGGCGCCCTCCGGGTCCCAGGGCCGCATCAGGCGCGTATTCACGAGCGGCGGCGTGTTGACCGTCGGCCCCTTCTCCGAGAGGCCGCGGATCGTGAGCGACGCCTCGGCGATCCGGCGGTCGTTCGACGCGCACGTGGCCCCGAAGCGCGCGCCCGGCTCGAGCTTCGGCCCGGCCTTGCCGACCGTTACCGGGCGCGTCATCCAGATCGAGCCCGGCTTCTTCGGAAACCCCTGCAGCCAGCCGCGGGCGAGCGAGAAGCCCTTGTCCACCCACATGAGCGGGCAGCGCGTGACCGGCTCGTCGCCGTGCTTGGCCGAGAGGACGATGTAGAACTCCTTGTACTGCGCGCGGATCGGGTCGAGGAGCTCCGAGCCCGAGTCCGAGCACGACTGCCAGTCGGCGAAGATCGCCGCCGCCGCGCCGGGGTCGTCCCCCGGCTCGAGCTCCGGCGGAAGATATGAGCGCGCCGCGGCCACGTCCACCTCGTACTCGATGACGAGCAGGTCGCCGGAGTAGTGCCACGGGGGCGCCGGGACGAGCGACGAGCGGCCGGTGGACGTGAGCGGGAGGGAGTAGCCGGTGAGTCGCCGGCGCGTCCGCAGGTCGGCGGGCGGCGGAGCCGCAACCGCCTCGGGCGCGGGCGCCGCGGCCTCGGCCTGCGGCGGCGGGCTCTCAGCGACCGCTGGAGCGGGCGCAGCGACAGGCTCCAGCGCAGGTGACTCGTAGGTTTCCAGCGGCTCGGGCTCGCGCACCCGGCTCTCCGGCTCCTTCTGCGGGGGCGGAAGCGCGTCGGCCGGCTGCTTGAGGCCGAGGTAGCCGTAGACGGGCGGGGAGCCGGCCCGCTCGCGGTCCTCGCCGTCACCTTTTTTGCGAAATAGCCTCATCTTGCGCTAGAGCCTACCGGTCGAGGGCCTGCCGGCGGACGCCTCGGAGTTCGCTTCGTCCCGTTCCTCCATCGAATTGGATACGATATCCGAAATGGTCCTCGAAGGCCAGGTCGCCCTTGTCACGGGCGGTGGGACAGGGATCGGCGCTGCGGTCGCGCGCCGCTTCGCCGACGAGGGCGCTGCGGTCGTCGTCATGGGCCGCCGGTCGGCGCCGCTCGAGCGCGTCGCCGCTGAGACCGGCGGCGCGGCCGCGCCCGGAGACGTGGGCCGGGCCGAGGACGTCCGTGCCGCCGTGGATCTCGCGGTCGAGCGCTTCGGAGGTCTCGACATCGTCGTGAACAACGCCGGCTCGGAATCCGGCGACTGGAACGAAGCGCTCGCCGTCCACGTCACCGGCTCCTACGTCGTCGCCCGCGAGGCGATCCCGCGCCTGATCGAGCGCGGGGGAGGCTCGATCGTCAACGTCGCCTCGGTCGCCGGTCTCGTCGCCAGTTCCAGCGAGCCCGCCTACGTGACGAGCAAGGCAGCCGTCCTGGGCCTGACCCGTTCGCTCGCCGTCCGCTGGGGGCCGCACGGGGTCCGGGTCAACACGCTCTGCCCGGGCTGGGTGCGGACGCCGATGAGCGAGCGTGAGATGGACGCGCTCGCTGCCGAGCGGGGCGTCACCCGCGAGGAAGCGTTCGGGCTCGTCAGCTCCGACCTGCCGCTCCGCCGGGTCGCCGAGCCCGAGGAGATCGCCGCGGCCTGCCTATTCCTCGCTTCACGCGAGTCGTCTTTCATCACCGGCGCCGTCCTCGTCGTCGACGGCGGCTCGACCGCCGTGGACGTCGGAATGCTCGCCTTCGGACGCCGGTGAGCGTCCACCTCGCCCCGCTCCAGGCGACAAGCCTCGTCGATCAGGCCCACGACAGGCTCCGCAGCATGATCTTGAGCGGCGAGCTCGCCCCACGCGAGCAGCTCCGCCAGGAGCTCCTGGCGGGAAAGCTGGGGATCTCGCGTACCCCCCTGCGCGAGGCCCTCAACCGCCTCGTCTCCGAGGGCCTCGTCGAGTTCCGGCCGCGCCGGAGCGCCGTCGTCGCCGAGTTCACGCGGGCCGGCGCCGAGGCCGACTACGAGGCGCGCCGCATCCTCGAGCCGGCGGCTGCGCGGCTCGCCGCCGCGAGGCGCGACCCCGCGGCGCTCGCCGCCCTGGCCGCGGCCGTGCGCACGGCCGGCGAGGCCGGGGACGACCTGGGCCGCCAGTTCGAGGCCAACCCCGCCTTCCACCACGCTCTCGTTGTGGCCGCCGGCAATCGGCACCTCACCCGGTTCGCGGACGAACTCTGGAGCGGCCGGGTCGCCCCGTACGTCCACGCTCGCCAGGCCCGGCTTCCCGACCGACTCCGGTGCGACCGGGAGGAGCACGCCGAGATCGCGAAGCTCGTGGCCGCCGGCGACGCGGAGGGCGCGGCGCGGGCCGTCGACGCCCACCTCGGGACGGCGCTCGCCGCGCTCCTGGAAGCGCCGAAGCCCTAGGCGGGCGCAGCCTCCCAGCGACGGCGGAACGAGCTCGCGTCGAGGAGTGTGACCGGCGCCAGCACGCGCTCGAGGTCCCCGGAGTCGAGGGCGACGACGGTCGAGATGTCGGTCGAGCGCAGGAGCACGGCGGCCGCCGCAGGAGCGGCTCCCGGCTCGAGGCGCCACTGGAAGTCCCCGAAGGCCGTCGAGTCGAGCCGCCGCCAGCGCGCCAGATAGTTGTACGGGTTCACGACGCCGTCGTAGCCGAGGCTGCGGAGCTGGGCCGGGTGGATCTCGAAATGCAGGTGCGGCGAGGTGCCGGCCGCGTCGCCGGTCGTGCCGACGAAGCCGATGACGTCACCCGCCCGCACGTGTGCTCCCTCGAACGCCAGAGGGGAGTAGGCGGAGAGGTGCGCGTAGTAGAACTCGTTCCCCTTCTCGTCGCGAAGCCAGATGCGCTGGCCTCCGAGCTCGTTCCAGCCGACCGCGAAGAGCTCGCCGTCCGCGACGGCGAGGACGGGCGCCCCGGCGGGCGCGAAGACGTCGTTTCCGTGGTGCCAGCCAACGTCGGGCCGCGGGATGGCGAAGTCGTAACCGACCGACGCGGGGCCGAACACCGGGAAGACGTACGGCGCCGATGCGAGCCACCAGCCGATCTCGGCCGGCGGGTCGAGCACGACGGGGGGCGGGACGGTGCTCAGCGCCGTCGGCTTCGGCGCCGGCTCGGCGCTGGAGACGGTCGGCGCGGCGGGAGGTGGCGCCGCCGGAGCAGGCCCCGTGTCCGTTGCGGATCTCGCCGAAACCTCCACCGAGGCGAAGCCGACGACGATCTCGCTCCCGGCCGGCAGGCCGCCGTGATCGGCGGTCAGGTAGACGTGGAGCCCCGCGACTGAGGCCGAGAACGAAGGTGTGCCGGAGCTTGCCGGGAGGACGCGCTCCTCGAGGAGAACGGCGTAGCCCCAGTCGCCGAGAACGACCCGTGCGTTGGCGGCGGGCTCGACCGCCTGGCCGAGGACGGTCACGTCGCTGAGCGACGACAGGGCGACGCTGCCTCCAGCGCGGGCCGACGATGCGCCTGCGCTCGCCTTCACCTCGGCGAGGCCGACCGTGATCTCCCCGCCGAAGAGCGAGACCCCGCTCACGCTCGCCGTCGCGAGCGCGTCGCCGCGCGTTTCCGCCGAAGCCGTCGCCGAGGATGAGACCGCCAAGGTCGCGACGGCGTCCCCCCACGCGAAGGAAGGGATCGCGGCCTCGGCGCCCGGCGGCGCCTCCGCGAGACCGGCCGTCACGACCTCGGCCCCGGGGACGGTCACGCGGACCCCGAGCCCGCTCGCGGACGCAGAGGCGTCGCCACCCGCGTCAGCGGGGGATGCAGCCGCGAGAACGGCCGCGAGAACGGCGATGAGGGCGAGGCATGGGCGCACGAGCTGGGCTACCGGCGTGTCGGTTCCGTAAGAGATACTCCCTCACATGAACACCGAGAATGCACAGGCCGCAATCGAGAATCTTCTCGACGAACGTCGAGCTTTTCCGCCCTCGGAGTCGTTCCGGGCCGGCGCGGTCGTGAAGGACGAGGCCGTCTACCGCGAGGCGGAGGAGGACTTCGAGGGCTTCTGGATGCGGCGCGCGAAGGAG
>JBGPNP010000079.1:0-9384 GCA_041487575.1 Gaiellaceae bacterium
CCGCCGAGGAAGCCGTTGATGACGATGCCCAGGAAGAGTCCCTCGGCCGAGCCGGGAAAGACCTGGATCGCGACATAGCCGACGAGGACCGTGAGGGTGGCGAAGAACGGCCCGAGCCCGGCGCGCACGTACTCGTTCATGGAGCCAGCCTTCGGGATCATCGTGGCGAGCTCGGAGAAGCTCATGCTCTGCAGGTACATCGTGAAAAGCCCGATCCCGAGCGCGGCGAGGAAGACGTAGCTCGCCGCGAAGCCCTGGCCAACCGAGATTAGGACGCCCCCCGCAACGATGAGACTGAAGGTCGTGCCGATCGAGGTCGGCAGCCCGACTGCTCGCCGTTCCAGCGAGACGCCCGACTCGTGCGCCTGCGTTGCCATCTCCCCTCCTTGTCGAGACCGAGGCGGTGACGCCTCGACCGCTGATTCGACGGACGCGGCCCTTGCCCTTTCTCCGCGCCGCGAGTATGAGTCGGCCCGGACCTCCATTGCAAGGCCGCGGGTCGTAGGATCCGTGCGTGGACCGTCCGCTCGAGGGTCAGGTCGCGATCGTCACCGGCGGTGCGAGCGGCATCGGCCGAGCGATCGCGCAGCGCCTTGCCCGTGACGGCGCTGTGGTGGCCGTGTTCGACCTCGCCGCGCCGCTCCCGGTGAACGTCTCCGACGAGGCGCAGGTCAAGGCCGCGGTCGAGCGCGTCCTCGCCGACCAGCACCGGATCGACGTCCTCGTCAACAACGCGGGCATCTACCCGCACACGCCCTTCGAGGAGCTCTCCTTCGCCGAGTGGCGGCGAGTCCTCGCCACGAACCTCGACAGCGTCTTTCTCTGCACTCACGCCGTCTATCCGGTGATGAAGGAGCGGCGCTACGGGCGCATCGTCAACATCTCCTCGGCGGCGTTTCACGTCGGCGCGCCCGACATGACGCACTACGTCGCCTCGAAGGGCGGGGTCATCGGCTTCACGCGCGCACTCGCTCCGGGGGCGGGCGCGCACGGGATCACCGTCAACGCGATCACGCCCGGGTTCATCGAGACGCCCGGCGTCCTCGCGTCGCCGGAGGAGATCGCCCTTTTCGACGAGATCGTCGCCGAGCAGTCGATCGGTCGCCGCGGCCGGCCGGAGGACATCGCCGAGTGCGTCGCCTACCTCGCGAGCCCGGCCGCGTCGTTCATCACCGGACAGACGCTCAACGTCGACGGCGGGCACCGCTTCTCCTAGGGCGAATTCCTTATTCGTGAGTTGGAACGCAAGGGTCGAGCGAGGCGGTTGGCGCCGGAGGGACGGCTCGGCTCGCGACGAGGCTCGGTCTCGCGCTGCGCACACGGCCGCGGGTGTGCGACCGTATGCTCCGAGGCCCATGCGTCAAGGAGGGGACAGTGCCTGACAAGACTGAGAACGGCCGGCCCGAGAGCCCGCCCGTCCACGGCCGCCGCCGGGAGGACCGAAAGCCGGTCGCTCCCTACCTCGCGATCGGCCTCTCGACGGTCGTCTACGGCGTCGCCGAGCGCAAGCACATCAGGTGGAACCTCCAGCAGATCGAGGACTCGCTCCACGCAGCGATAGCGATCATCGGAATCAACATGCCCGTCAAGCTCGTCGTCCTCGCTGAGGGCGCGCTTACAGGCTTCACGGACGAGGCGTTCGACATCCCCCACGTCGTCGCCGCCCACGACCTCTTCATCGACATCCCGGGCGAGGAGTCGGAGACGCTCGCGAAGCTCGCGAAGCACTACGAGACGTACCTCGTCGTCCAGTGCAAGGCGCGCTGGCCCGAGGTGATGCCGAACCGCTACTTCAACACGCTCTTCGTCATCTCTCCCGAGGGCAAGGTCGTGCACAAGGCGGCGAAGAACCACCTTTGGTGCCGCGAGCGCTCCTGCACGCCGCACGACGTCTACGACCGCTGGGTCGAGCTCTTCGGCGACGGGATCGACGCCTTCTACCCCGTTCTTCGCACGCCTGACATCGGGAACCTCGGGACGATCTGCTGCTCCGACGGCGAGTACCCGGAGGCCGTGCGCGCGCTCGCGTTCAACGGCGCCGAGGTCGTCTACCGCCCGAGCGAGGCGGTGCCGATGACGAACACGGGCTCCGAGCCGGGCGGCACGTGGCTGCTCCAGAACCGGGCTCACGCGCACTTCAACTCCGTCTACATGCTCTGCCCGAACGTCGGGCCTGTCTACCTCCACCCGAAGATGCGCCACCCGATCGACATCGGCGGCGGCAGCTCCCACATCGTCGACTACCTCGGCAACGTCATGTCGTACTCGGCCTCGAGCTACAACACGTTCGTCTCCGCGATCGTGGACATCGAGGCCCTGCGCCACTTCCGGACGATGAACCTGAACTCGAACTGGATGAAGGACCTCCGCACGGAGATCTTCCGGAGGATGTACGAGCAGCCGATCCACCCGGCGAACCTCTGGCTCGAGGAGCACCCGAAGAGCCACGCCGAGGTGGACGAGATCTACCGCGCGAACATCCAGCGGCTCGTCGATCGGGGCATCTACACGGCGCCCGCGGTCGAGCACCCCGGCGCGAAGTACATCCCGGTCGAGGACGCGCCGCCGATGATCGGCTGGCTCGCGGCGCGCACGTTCTGGGTCGGGGCCGAGCGGAGGATGGAAGAAGACCGGTGAGCGGCCCCTACGACGTCGTCGTCGTCGGGGCCGGTCACAACGGGCTCACCTGCGCGGGCTACCTCGCCAAGGCGGGGAAGAAGGTGCTCGTCCTCGAGGCGCGCGACGTCGTCGGCGGCGGCTGCGCGACCAAGGAGGTGGCGGCGCCGGGGTTCCGCCACAACTTCCACTCGAACTTCCACGGCATCATCCATCTCGGCCCGGTCTACCGCGACCTCGAGCTCGAGCGCCACGGCGCGACCTACGTCTGGCCGGAGAACCAGTTCGCGCACGTCTTCCCGGACGGGAAGGCGCTCGTCTGGTCGCGCGACCTCGACGAGACGTGCCGGCGCGTGGCGCGATTCTCGCGGCGAGACGCCGAGACCGTGCGCGAGCTCGTCCACGTCTACATGCGCCTGCTGGACGAGGCGATGACGCCCGCGATGTTCTCGCCGCCGGGGCCGCCCTCTGCCGACTTCGCCGGGCTCGAGTCGATGCCGAACGGGCTCGAGCTCGAGCGCCACTTCCTCACCTCGCCGAACCACCTGGCGCGGAGCCTCTTCGAGTCGCCCGAGGTGCAGACCTGGATCGGCTTCTGGGTCGCGCAGCTCGCCGGCACCGGCGACGTCTTCGGGCTCGGCGGGAACTACCCGATCATGCTCGCCGGCTCGACGGCGCCGCACGGCTGGGGGATCTGCGTCGGCGGCTCGGTCAGGCTCGCCGAGGCGATGGCGGCGTTCTTAACGGCGCACCGAGGCGAGATACGCCTCGACGCGCCGGTGAGGCAGATCGAAGTGCGCGACGGCCGAGCGACCGCCGTCGTCCTCGACTCGGGCGAGCGGATTCCCGTCAACGGGATCCTGGTGTCGAACCTCGACCCGAAGCACACGTTCCTCGAGCTTGTCGGCGAGTCGGAGCTCCCCCGGGAGTTTCGCCCGCTCGTCGAGCGTTGGCGCTACGACGTCATGTCGATGTTCTGCCTCTACCTGGCTCTGGGCGAGCCCGTGCGGTGGAGGGCCGCGGCCGACGACCCCGCGGTACAGCGCTGCTTCGCCGTCTCGATGTGCGAGTCGCTCGACGTCCTCGACGACAACGCTTCCGACTGTCGGCTCGGCGTGCCACCGCAGTCGCCCGGGCTCTTCTCCGTCCACCCGTCGCTCTTCGAACCGAGCCTCTGCCCGCCGGGGAAGGAGGCGTGCTTCGTCGAGCAGATCGCCCCGTACGAGCTCCGCGAGGGAGGGCACGAGGCGTGGGACGAGATCAAGGCCGACTACGCCGAGCTCGTCCTCGGGCGCTGGCGCCCGTACCTGGAGCGCGGCCTCGAGCCGGCGAACGTCGCCGGTCGCTACGTCTCGAGCCCGATCGACATCGAGCGCGTCATGCCGAGCATGAAGCACGGCGACTGGAACCACGGCGAGATGACCCAGGACCAGCTCGGGCTCTTCCGCCCCTGGCACGAGCACCCGCCCTACCGCACGGCCTTCGAGAACGTCTACCTCTGCGGCGCGTCGACCCACCCGGGCGGCTCGATCGGCGGCGCGTGCGGCTACAACGCCGCCGGCGCGATCGCCGGCGACCTGGGGGTCGAGCGCTGGTGGTGAGGGCTCAGAGCGCGGGGCGCTCGGCCCACGGCAGCGCCCGCTCGTAGGCGGCCGCCGCGCGGAAGACGCTCGCGTCGTCGTACGTGCGCCCGACGATCTGGATCCCCGTCGGCACGCCGTTCGACGCGAACCCCGAGGGGACGCTCAGGACCGGGCAGCGGTTGCAGATGTTGAACGGGACGGTCATGACGGCGTCGTAGTCGGTCGCGAGCTCGACCCCGTTCACGACCGGGCCCCGGTCGACGTAGTCCTCTCCGGCCACGAGCCCTGCGACCGCGTTGGTCGGGCAGAGGAGGATCCGGTAGCGCTCGAGGAGCCGCCCGAGCCGCTCGTACAAGCGGGCCTCCATCTTGAAGCCGCGCAGGAAGTCGCCCTTCGTGACCGCCGCGGTTTCCTCGGCGAACCGGATTGCATAAGGAGTCATCACCTCCCGGTGTTCTGACAGCACCTGCTGCACCCACGGGCCGAAGATGACGCCGAAGTGGATCCGTGCCGCGGTCTCGATCTCGCGCCGGTCCCAGGCGAGCTCGACCTCTTCGACGATCGCGCCCGCTTGGCGGAACGATTCCGCGGCGGCCCGGGTGTTCCGTGCGACATCGGCGTCGACGACGTAGCTCCCGAGGTCGACCGAGAGCGCGACCCGCCAGCCCTCGATGCCCCCGAGTTCGGACGGGATGCGGAGCTTCGGCCGAAGCGAAGCGGCATCGCTCGGGTCAGGCCCGACGATGACGTTCTCGAAGAGCGCGCAATCGGCAACCGTGCGCGCGAGCGGCCCCTCGCAGCAGTAGTGGTCGAGGTTGAAGGGGGGATACTCGGGCACGCGGCCGTACGGGGGCTTGAACCCGACCACCCCGCAGAAGGAGGCCGGAATGCGGATCGAGCCGCCGATGTCCGAGCCGGAGGCGAGCGTCGCCATCCCGGCGGCGAGCGCTGCGCCCGAGCCGCCGGAGGAGCCGCCGGGGCTCCAGTCCAGGCTCCACGGGTTGCGGGTTATGCCCCAGAGGCGTGAGTGGGTGAACCCCGCGACCGAGAACTCGGGCGCGGCCGAGCGAGCGTGGACGATCCCGCCGGCGTCGAGGATCCGCTGCGCGACAACTGCGGTGTGGTCGGCGATCGCGTCCTTGAAGACGAGCGAGCCCTGCGTCCAGGGCTGGCCGGCGATCGGGGTTTCCTCCTTGATCGCAACGGGGATCCCCTCGAGCGCGCGAGGGCGCGGCCCACGGCCCGCGTAGCGCGCCTCCGCGCGACGGGCCGCCTCGCTCGCGTCGGCGAAGAAGCGCACCGGCAGCGCGTTCACACGCCCGTCCACCGCCTCGATGCGGGCGATCACCGCCTGCATGAGCTCGACCGGGGAGAGCTCCCGGGCACGGAAGAGGCGGATCGCATCCGTCGCGGAGAGGTAGTGGAGCTCGGTCACGCGGCGCCGCCCGCCTCCAGCACCCCTCGGCGCAGGAGGCCGAGGTCGGTGCCGACGACGTGGTAGCGGACGCGCGGATCGTCCCAGGAGACCGCCCCGAGGGGGACGCCGGCGTGCTCGGCCGCTGTCGCGATCTCCTCGACCCGCTCGCGGACACGCGCCTCGTCGAGGCCCAGGTCGGCGGTGAGGTCGGTGCGCCCGACGAAGACGACGTCGGGGCGCGCGGCGAGGATGTCCTCGAGAGGGTCGTCGGTCGTCTCCGTCTCGATCTGCGCGACGACGAGCGGCCCCGCTCCCTGAGCGGCGAGGTAGTCGCCCAGCGGAAGGGCTCCGTACCCGGCGGCGGCGTGGCCTAGGCTGACCGAGCGCCGGCCCAGCGGCGCGTACCGGCAGGCGGCGCGCAGCTCCTCCACGTGGGCGACGCGCCGTACCATCGAGAGCTGGATCCCCGCGGCGCCCACCTCGAGCAGGCGGTTCACGAGCCCGCGGTCGAGCTCGGGGATCCGGACGAGCGCCGGGAACCCGAGGGCCCGGGCGTGGGCGAGGAGGCGAAAGGCGTCGCCGTCCGTGAGCTGCGAGTGCTCGAGGTCGAGGAGGAGGAAGTCGAGCCCTGACGCGGCGACGATCTCGACGACGTCCGTCGAGGGAAGCTTGACGAAGAGGCCGCGCACCTGGTCGCTCAGGTCGAGCATCGCGAGCAGCCTAACCGCTGCCCCGGGCAGGCTCGGTCAGTTAGGGTTCGAGGCCATGAGACTCGCCAACGTCCAGGGCCGCGCCACGCTCGTCGTCGACGGGCGCCTCGTCGACGTCGAGCAGGCGAGCGGGGGGCGGCTGCCCTCCGACCCGATGGCCCTCATTCCACAGCTTGACGCCGCGCGCGACCTGCCGGTGCCGGCCGACGCCCCGGTAGCCGACGGGATCCGGCTCGGCCCGCCGGTCCCCCGGCCCTCGAAGATCCTCGCCATCGGACTCAACTACCGCTCCCACGCCGAGGAGTCCGGCCTGACGCCGCCCGACGAGCCGGTGGTCTTCGCCAAGCTCCCGAGCGCCATCGCCGGCGCGACCGACGACATCGTCATCCCACCCCGCCGGGTGCGGGTCGACTGGGAGGCCGAGCTCGTCGTCGTCATCGGCCGCCGCGGGCGTCGCATCCCCGCCGAGCAGGCGTGGGCTCACGTCGCCGGCGTGACCTGCGGGCAGGACGTCTCCGACCGCGAGGAGCAGTTCCGCGCGCTGCGCCAGTTCACCATGGCGAAGTCCTTCGACACGTACGCCCCCATCGGGCCCGTCCTCGTCACCCCCGACGAGCTCGAGCACCCGGACGACCTCGCCGTCCGCTGCCGCATCGACGGCGAGGAGGTGCAGTCGAGTCGGACGAACGACCTCATCTTCCCCGTCTCCGAGCTGATCGCCTGGATTTCGCGAATCTGCACGCTCGAGGCCGGCGACCTCATCTTCACCGGCACCCCGGGTGGCGTCGGGGACAGCCGCCAGCCGCCGCGCTACCTCCGCCCCGGGAACGTCGTCGAGACCGAGATCGAGGGCGTCGGCGTCATGCGAAACCGGGTCGTCGAGGGCTGAGCCTCGAGGAACGCGGAAGGGGCCCGCTCGTGCGGGCCCCTTCGCTCATGACCGTCGCGTTGCGGCGCAGTGCTGCGCCGTGACCGCCGTGCCGGAAGCTGCCGGCGGGGGGACCTCGTCGGAGAGTGGGGCATCGGTTGGGCATCGATGCCGCCCCTCGCTGGACTTCGGGCGCTGCGCTCGCTCGGCTGGCGCTGCCACGTCGGTCATAGTCGTTTGGTGGTTCCCTCGGCTAGTGGTTGTGGGTGTGGGAGTAGCCCTGGTGCGGGGTCGCGAGGTACGGGAACGTCGAGTTGAGCGTCTTGTCGTTGGCGTTGACGCCGTCGCCGATCAGGTCGTTCGGCGTGAGGTCCGGGAAGCCGAACAGTCCGTTCAGGATCGGCCCATAGCCGTCGGCGACCGCGCGGAGCTCGATGTCCACCACGTCGTCCTCGAGCCGGCGACCGTTCGGGAAGCCGGCCAGGTCGCCCGCGAGGACGCCGAGCCGGTTTCCCGCTCCGGCGGGAGCGGAAGGCGCGATGCCCATGTTGAGCCTGAGCAGGTCGGCCTTCGTGTTGCCGGTGAAGGTGAGGTTGTTCACCCCGGTCGGGTTGCCGTCCGGGAGGTCGACACCGGTGAGGAGGATCTGGACGAGGTCGTCACGGCCCGTCTCCGGCGTGTCGGGCAGGCCCGGGTAGAGGATGTTGATGAGCTTCGCTAGCTCGGGGCTCTGGTAGTACTTGAGGAACTGCGCGTCGCCGGCCGGATCGCTCCGGTTCCAGGCGTCCTTCTTGCCGAGCGGGATGATCACCTCGTTGACGAGCGGCTCGCCGAGCCGGGACACCTGCACCCAGCCGTCTCGGTTCTTGACGCCGCCGTCCTTGTCGAGGATGCGGATCTTCTGGCGGCTCGCGGACGCGTAGACGCCGATGACGGCCTTGGGGTCGTTCGGGCCCGCGATCGAGACGTGGCCGCGGGTGAGCTGGCTGATCGGGACCTGGATCGCGATCGCGTGCGTGTTGAAGCCGCCGACCTCGTCACGGCCGGGCTCGTTGGGGAGGAAGGCAAGGTGGTTCTCGTTGAACGGGCGGAGGCCGCCCAGATCGAAGATCGAGCCGAGGTCGACGAAGAACGGGTCGTCCACCGGACCGGCGAAGACGGAGACGTCGTTGCCGAGGTCGGCGACAGCCGCTGACATGAGCGACTTGTAGTACGCGTCGTTCCCGGTCGAGCGCGGACCGATGTTCGCGGGCGGGACCGGCACGGGGCTCGAGTTGAGCTTCGTGGTCACGCCGTTCTCGACCCGGAAGACGTCGTAGGTCTGGACGCGGTTCAGGTTGGCGTAGCCCGGGCCGGCACCGATCGTGAACGTGTTGTAGAGGAACGTGTCCGGGTTCAGCGTCTTCGTCGTGAACCGGAACTGGTAGGAGATGTCCTCCTTGCCGTCGCCGGTGTTGTCGACGTTGATCTCGTAGAGGACGTCATCGCCGAACTTGTTGAAGTTCGGGCCCCCGGCCGGCTCCTCGAGCGGGATGTAGTCGGCGATGAACGTGACCGTGTCCGTCTTGTCCGGACTCACGAACGCGTAGAGGTCCGTGTTGTCAGCGGTCGGGTCGTCGGCGATCAGGGGCGCTTCGCGGTGGCTCGAGGCCTGCGCGGCCTGGGGTGCCGAGCCGCGGACGAGCGCAGCTGTAAGTGCGACCAGCCCGGCAAGGGTCGCCAGGGCCAGCACGACGAGCTTTCGCCTCATGCGGTGCTCCTCTCCTCATTGCCCCCTCTCCGACGCGACTTGTTCGCCGCGGAGGGCGGACCGGTTCGGAGGAGGAGCTAGACGGGGCGGCCGAGCGCCGGGAGCTGGCGGCGCTCAGCCTCGATCGCCTCGGCGTCGAAGCGGAAGTACGTCCGGGGCGGAAGCGAGCCCCAGACGTTCGAGGAGTGCGGCGTGTCCTCCCAGTTGCGGGGAACGTGGCCGGGCCTGAGCTGCTCCATGTCGGTGTAGAGCTCGACGATGAGGCGCTCCTCGGGGATGCGCATGTACGCGAAGCAGCTCGCCGCGACGCCGTGCCGTCCGGGGCCCCAGATGCACCAGCGGCCGTGCTTCGCGAGGTGGTCGAGCGCAACGCGCATCTCGCCCCAGTCCACGAGCTCGAGCGCGAAGTGGTGGAAGTGCGCCGGGCTCTTCTCGAGCAG
>JBGPNP010000080.1:0-9352 GCA_041487575.1 Gaiellaceae bacterium
CGGAGTCGACGAGCTCGGAAGCCGAGGGGTCCAGGCCCGAGTAAGGCTCGTCGAGGAGCAGGAGCTGCGGCTCGTGGAGGAGGACGCGGCAGAAGGCGAGCCGCTGCTGCATCCCGCGGGAAAAGGCGCCGACCCGCTCGTGGCGCGCGTCCCAGAGGCCGAAGTGCTCGAGGAGCATCCCGATGCGCTCGCGCCGCTCCGGCACACGGTAGAGGCGGCCGTAGAGCTCGAGGTTCTCGAGTGCCGTGAGCTCGCGGTAGACGAGGGGCTCGTGGGCGAGGAAGCCGAGCTGGCGCCGCTCGACCTGCACCTCGATCGTCCCCTTGGTGGGGGCGAGCAGCCCGGCGGCGAGCGCGAGGAGCGTCGACTTCCCCGAGCCGTTCGGTCCGGTGACGAGCAGGAACCCGCCTGCCGGAACGTGCAGGTCGAGGCCGCGGAGGACGCGCTTGCGGCCGAAGCTCCGCTCGAGGGCGCGCGCCGTGATCACAGGTGATCCGCCCAGGGGCATTGCCGCGTCACTGGCGAGTGCAAAGCAAGCCAGGCAAGAACGCGGGGAGCCCCGGTACTGACCAGTACCGGGGCGACCGAGGACGCCGCATGGCGCAGTCTTTGCGCCGCCAGGGACCTGGATGATGCCCCTGGGCGGGTCACCTCACAAGGACGTCCGCTAGCACGAAGGCGAAGAGCGAAATCGAGATGACGCCGTTCATGGTGAAGAACGCAGTGTCGAGCCGCCGCCGGTCGCCCGGCGAGATGAGCGCGTGCTCGTAGCCGAGGAGCCCGGCCACCACGGCGACGCCGAGCCAGTAGAGCGCCCCGGCCGGCAGGCCGAGGCCGGCCGCGACCAGAGCGACGACCGTGAGGAGGTGGCAGGCTCGAGAGGCCGCAAAGGCGGCAGGGACGCCGAAGCGCGACGGGATCGAGTGGAGCCCCTGGGCCCGGTCGACCTCGAGGTCGAAGAGCGCGTAGAGGACGTCGAAGCCGGCGACCCAGAGGGCGACCGCCGCGCCGAGCGCCCACGCCTCCCAGGGGAGCTTCCCCGTGATCGCGACCCACGCGCCGACGGGAGCGAGTCCGTCCACGGCGCCGAGCCAGAAGTGGCAGAGCCACGTGGCGCGCTTGAGGTACGGGTAGACGACGAAGCCGGCTACCGGAATCGGCCAGAGCCAGCGGACGAGCGGGTCGAGCTGGGAGACGGCCGCGAGGAAGACCGCGAGCGAGCAGAGGCAGAAGACGACGACCTGCCACTTCTCGAGCAAGCCTCGGGGGATCTCGCGGCCGGCGGTGCGTGGGTTACGCGCGTCGATCCCGGCGTCGATCAGCCGGTTGAGGGCCATCGCAAGCGAGCGGGCGCCGACCATGGCGACCGTGATCCAGACGAGGTCGGCGGCGGAGGGAACCCCGTCCACGGCGAGCAAGGCTCCGACGTAGGCAAACGGGAGCGCGAAGACCGTGTGCTCAACCTTCACGAGCGAGGCGAAGAGCCGGGGATATCGAAGAAGAGCTTCAGTCACGGGGCGAGCCTAATCCTCCCGAGCGAAGCGATGGGACAAGCCTCCGCCGCGGAAAATGCGCAGCATTTTCTGCGGGTAAGTCACGTCTGGCGGTGCGCGGTCGGCTCGCCGAGGAGCAGCTCGAGCGCGTGAGAGAGCACGGGTCGGAGAACGGCGAACCCGTCGCGGCAGCCGCCCGGCGAGCCCGGCAGGTTGACGACCAGCGTCGCGCCGATCGTCCCCGCGGCTCCGCGCGAAAGCAGGGCGTGAGGGGTCTTCGCGATCGAGTCGGCCCGGATCGCCTCGGCAAGCCCCGGGACGACGCGCTCGACGGCGTCGAGGGTCGCCTCCGGAGTCACGTCGCGCGGCGCCACGCCGGTTCCGCCTGTCGTGAGCACCACATGCGCTTCCGAGGCGAGCTCCCGGATCGCCTCGGCGATCTCCTCGCCCTCGTCCGGGACGACCCGGCGCACGACCTCGAACCCTTCCGCGGCGAGAAGCTCCGCCAGGAGCTCGCCGGAGCGGTCCTCGCGCGTTCCGTGGTGGACGCCGTCCGAGACCGTGAGCACCGCAGCCCTTCTCGCTCCGAAAGGAGGGCTAGTCAAGGTCGCTCCCGGTAACTCCTCTAGGGGATCCCGCGTCAGCGGGGTCCCCTTTCGTCTTCTCGACGAGCCGAAGGTCGGTGACGACCATTCCCTTGTCGATTGCCTTCGCCATGTCGTAGACGGTGAGTGCCGCTACGGCGGCGGCCGTCAGCGCCTCCATCTCGACGCCGGTCTGCGCAGTCGTCTCGGCACTCGCCTCGACGACGACGCCGCCCGCCTCGACCTCGAGCCGAACGCCGACGGCGGAGAGCGGAAGCGGGTGGCAGAGCGGGATGAGCTCGGCCGTGCGCTTCGCGGCCATGATCCCCGCGAGCTGTGCGGTCACGAGCGCGTCGCCCTTCGGAAGCGAGCGCAGCGCCGCGGCCGTCTCCGGGCCCATGGAGACGAAGGCGCGCGCGACGGCGCGACGGCGCGAGAGGGGCTTCGAGCCGATGTCGACCATGCGGACCCTGCCCGCCTCGTCGACGTGGCTCAGCGGCTCATGGTCGGCGCTCACTACGCTCGAAGTGTAGTTCCGGCGCGGTCCCGAGCCTCGTCCAGGTCCTCGAGCTGCCCTTCGATCCAGGCCGAGATGTCGTGCCCGCGCACCTGCACGCGGATGCCTTCGATCCGCCGCCGCCTCTCCTCGGCGGCCATCGTCAGCGCCCGGTGGATCGCGTCCGCCTGGCCGGCGACGTCGAAGGGATTGACGGTGAGCGCCCACTCGCCCAGCTCGACGTGGGCGCCGGCGTTCTCGGACAGGATCAGCACGCCCGCCCGCTCGTTCACGAGCGGCGCCTCCTTCGCGACGAGGTTCATGCCGTCGAAGATGGCGTTCACGAGTAGCACGTCGTACTGCTTGTAGGCCGCGACCGCCTGCGGGAAGTTGTCGGCGATCTGGAGGTCGATCGCGGGTCTTCCGTCCCGCTGGAACCTGTCGTTGACGCGCCGGGCCTCGCGCTGGATCGCGCCGAGGTACTCGGCGTACTCGGGGATGTCCTGACGGGACGGGTCGAGGAGCGCGAGCATGCCGGCGCGCCCCTGCATCTCCGGATGCTCCTCGAGGAAGAGCTCGAAGGCGCGGAAGCCGCGCACGACGTTCTTGGACGGGTCGGTGCGGTCGACCCGGACGACGAGGTACTCCGGCCGGCCGGCGACGATCGCCGCCTCCTCGCGGAGCACAGCCTCGCTCGCCGCGAGCGCGTCGAACTCGCTGGGATCGACCGAGATCGGCCGCGACCGGACGCAGGTGGGCCTGCCCGCGAGCTCGACCTCGCCTCGGTCGAAGTCGACCCGGCCGCCGACGATGTCCTCGCAGCTCCGCAGGAAGTTCAGCTGCCAGCGGAGCGTGTGGAAGCTGACGACGTCGTTTGCAAGCAGCCCCTCGTGGACCGCGCGCCGGATCGGCTCAGGCAGGACGCGCCAGTAGTCGGGCTGAGGCCAGGGAATGTGGACGAAATGGGCGAGGGTCGCCTCCGGCGCCGCCGCGCGGACGAGCACGGGCGCGAGGTAGAGGTGGTAGTCGTGAAAGAACACCATCGTCTCGGGTTCCTGGCGGAGCTCCTCGAGCACGGCATCGGCGAATGTCCGGTTCACGACCGCGTAACCCTCGGCCCAGGCCTTGTGGAGGCCCCGGTCGATGTTGGGGACGCGGGCGAGCTCCCAGAGGTAGTGCTGCACGAACCAGAGGACCGGGTTGGCGACGACGTTGTAGTACCAGTCGTACGCCTGCGGGTCGTGTGAGACGAGGCGAAGTCGGTAGGGGGAGCCGTCGCGCGCGGTCTCCTCGACCGGCGCGCTCCCGGCTTCGGCCGCGACGGCCCTGTCCTCCGCCGACATCGCGCTCGCGATCCACGTGACGTCGTGATGGCTGACGAGGCTTCGGAGCGCCGTGACGAGCCCGCCGCCGCCCCGCCGAGCAACCCGCTTTCCGTCAGCGTCGCGCCGGTACGAGACCGGCCCTCGGTTCGACACGACGATGAGCTTGCGGCGACTCGTCATCAGTCCGGAGACTACTCCGGATCGCGCGCGTTACACGGTCTCGCGGGCGAGGACGAGCTCGGTCTGGCCCGTGTCGTTGCCCTCCAGGCGATTGAAGAGCGCGAGCCAGTCACGCAGGAGCCGCGGCATCAGGAAGCGGTGGCGGACGTCCTCCTTGCCGCGCAGGGCCATGACGCGCGCCTGCTGCGAGTCGTCGAGAACAGCGCTGCAGGCGGCCGCGCACTCCTCGACGGACTCGACGAGGAAGCCCGTCTCACCCCCGCGGATCTGGTCGACGATGCCGCCGACGCGTCCGGCCACCATCGGCTTCGCCTTCCAGAGCGCCTCGGTGACGGTGAGCCCGAAGCCCTCGCGGATCGACTTCTGCACGAGGACGTCGGAGTGCACCTGAAAGGCGTTCACCTCGACGGAGCCGACGTTGTTCAGATTCGAGAGGATGAAGACGTCGGGGTCGCCGCCCGCGGCCTCGACGGTGCGGTTGTAGTAGTCCCAACCCTCGGGATCGTCGTGCGCCATCGAGCCCACGAGCGCGAGTTGGACGCCGGGGTGTTCCTCTCGCACGATCCGCCAGGCCTCGATCACGCCGAGCGGGTCTTTCCAGGGGTCGAAGCGGGAGACCTGCGTGAGCAGCGGCCGGCCGACGTCGATGCCGAACTGGTCGACGATGTAGGCCGCGTCCTCGGGCGAGAGCGCCATGTTCTTCGGCGCCAGCGGGTCGATCGCCGGCGGCCAGACGTACGCCGCCGGGATCCCGTTCGGCGGCGGGACGTACTGGCGCCGGTGGAAGATCATGGCGTCGTAGAGCCCGAACCACCGTTCGAGGTAGTGGAGGACGTCGCGGTTCGGGGTCGAGAGGTCGATGTGGATCCGGTTCACCCAGTGGCGCCCGGCGCGGCGAGCTTGCTCGATCATCGCTACGGGCTGCGGGTCGTGGACGATGACGAAGTCCCAGGCTCCGTCGAGCGCCCCTGCATTCGCCCGGTTGTAGCGCTCGAAGACCTCCCTCTGCGCGGCCGTCAGGCCCTTCGCGTCGCCCTGGAGGGCGTTGTGGATCGTCTTCGTGACCTCGAAGAACTCCTCCTGCCCGAAGATGACGCGCCACTCAGTCTCGAGGCCGGCGTCGCGCATGAGCGGCACGAGCGCGTAGTTGATCTCGGCGACGCCGCCACCGAACGCGGTTGCCGAGAGGTGGAGGACGCGCTTCCCGTCGAGGGGCGCCGCGAGCGCCCGGATCTCGTCCCTGAGACCGCGACCCGAGATGCTCGCGTAATCCGCGAGGGACTTGTGGCCGACGTTGACGTGAGCAAGTTGCACGGCGGGCTAGTGGGTCCTCCGGTGACGTTGCAGGGATTGTGGGTTGCGAGGAGCGAGCCGGTCTAGGACGCAGGGAGCGCCCCTGCTGGCGAGCGTGGGTGCGACTGAGAACGGCGCATGGCGACGTCTCATCGCAGGCCAGAAACCGGTGAACATCGCCGGGCGATCCACCAGCCTAGCTGCTTGCCATGACCCGGGCCGAGGCAATCCGCACGGCCTCGGGGTTCGAGTCGATGAGGACGAAGCGCCGCCCGAGCTTCCCAGCCGCCGCCCCGAGCGTCCCGCTGCCGGCGAAAGGATCGAGGCACCAGTCGCCCGGCCTCGTCGAGGCCTGCACCATCCTGCGGACGATCGCCTCCGGCTTCTGCGTCGGGTAGCCGGTCTTCTCCCGCCCGGTCGGAGAGACGATCGTGTGCCACCAGACATCGGTCGGGAGCTTTCCGCGCGCGGCCTTCTCCGGCGTGACGAGGCCCGGCGCCATGTACGGCTCCCGATCGACCGCCTCGGAGTCGAAGTGGTAGCGCTCCGGGTTCCTGACGTAGACGAGGATCGTGTCGTGCTTCGCCGGCCAGCGCCTGCGGGTCCGGGCGCCGTAGTCATAGGCCCAGACGATCTCGTTCAGGAAGCACTCCCGCCCGAAGAGCTCGTCGAGGAGGAGCTTGCAGTAGTGCGCCTCCCGGTAGTCGATGTGGAAGTAGAGCGTCCCGGACTCGGTCAGGAGGCGGCGAACCTCGCGCAGGCGCGGCTCGAGGAAGGCCAGGTAGTCGTCGAAGGAGTCGCGATACGACGACTCGGTGAGGAGCCGCGCGCGGTACCGCCGCCCGCCGAAGCCGGCCCGCTCGCCGTCGGGCGCGGCGACCGTCGCGAGCGTCTTCCTGCGCTGCTCCCGGCCGGTGTTGAACGGCGGGTCGACGTAGGCGAGCTGGAACGTCTCGCCGGCGAAGCCCCGCAGGAGCTCGAGGTTGTCGCCGAGGAGGACGAGGTTCTCGGTCGGGCGCCCGTCCACGCGCTCGAGAGTAGTGACCGCCCCGGCCAACCTCGCGCTCATCGGCCGGCCCCGACTTGGACATCCTCCCGAGCGAAGCGAAGGGACAAGCCCCCGCCGCGGAAAGTGCGGAGCGTTTGCCGCGGGTACCTCACGAGCAGTCGCGCCCGCTGGGCCCCGGATCGCGCTCGCCGAGCGTCACTCCAACCTCCAGCCGCTCAGAGCCGCGGAGGACGGTCAGGCGTACCCGCTCCCCGGGCAGCAGCCCGAGACTGACCACGCGGCCGACGTCCTCCGACGTGACAATCGCCACCTCGTTCACCGCGAGGATCACGTCCCCGCCCGGCGAGAACGGGATCCCCTCGAACTGCTCCTGGCGAGAGCCGCTGCGCAGCCCTGCTTTCTGCGCCGGACTGCCGCCGACGACGCACTGGACTGCGGCGCCGTGGTCGCTCCGGATGCCGAAGTGGCGCGCGAGCGACGGCGTCACCGTCTCTGTCGAGACGCCCAGCCACGCGTAGCGGACGCGGCCGAACTTGATGAGCTCGTTCATGGAGCGCTTGGCCGTGTTGATCGGGACCGCGAATCCGACCCCCTCCGCGGTGCCGGACTGGCTGCGGATCTGTGCGTTGATCCCGATCACCTCGCCCCGGGCGTCGAAGAGTGGCCCGCCGGAGTTTCCGCGGTTGATGGGCGCGTCGGTCTGGATCGCGTCGACGAGGTTGTAACGCGACGTGAGCGAGTCGATCGAGCGCTGCGTCGCCGAAACAACCCCGACCGAGAGGGAGGTGAGCTGCCCGAAGGGGCTTCCGATCGCCGCGACGGGCTCCCCGACGACGACGGCGCTCGAGTCGCCGAGCGGAACCGGTGCCAGCGGATGGTCGGCCGGGTTCACCTCGACGAGGCCTACGTCGCTGAAGAGGTCCCAACCGACGATCTTCGCCTCCACCCTGTCGCCGTCCTGGAACTCGACGTAGACCTGCGAGGCCGCCTCCGCCGTCTCCGCCAGCACGCCGTCGCCGGCGGTGGTGATGACGTGAGAGTTCGTGAGCACGTACCCGTCCTCCGAGACGACGAAGCCGGACCCCTGGGAGGCGCTGCCCTCGCCGGTCGCCGCGTGGTTGCCGAAGAGGGCGTAGATGGTGACGACGCCGCCCGCGCGCGCTCGGTAGATCTCGGCCGGGTCGAAGCCGTTCCCGGCCAGCGGGCGCGCGGCCGAGGTCGCGGCGGCAGGACGAGACGAAGCGGAGGCGCCGTCGGCAAGCGGCACGAGGACGGTCCGAGCGCCTCCGCCGCCGCCCGTCCAGCCGACAGCCTTCCCGATCACAAGCGCCGTAACTCCGCCCAGCAAGGCGGCGATGGCGGCGATGGCGGCGAGCGCTCCTGGTCTCTTCACAGCCGCTCAGGGTAGCCGCAGACGCGTTGATGCCCGCTGGGACCTTCCGGTCCTCCCGGTCCTAGCGGCTCGTTTTCACGGCAAAACGGTCGCGGTGGGCTGCTCGAAGGGCATCGTCTCGAGCGAGCCCGCTAGTGGAAGCGAGAGCGTGAATGCCGTATTCCCTGACTGTGACTGGATCCTGAGCGTGCCTGCCATCTTGCTCGCAAGCTCACGCGCAATTGCGAGCCCGAGGCCGCTTCCTGCGGTCCGGCCCGTCTCGCCGCGGTAGAAGCGCTCGAAGAGGCGCGCCTGGTCGGCGGCGGGGATCCCGGGCCCGTCGTCGCAGACGGCGAGCACGGCACGCGCCTCCCAGCGGCCGACTCGTACGTCGACGCTCGTCCCGGGCGGGGTGTGGCGGATCGCGTTCTCGACGAGGATGCGGGCGATCTGGATGACCCGCTGCTCGTCCCCAGCCGCGAGCACGGGCGAGTCGACGCTGAGCGCCAGCCCGCGCCCCTCGGCCTCGGCGAGCGCCCTGAACTCCTCGACGACCGTCCGCGCGGTCGCAGCGAGGTCGAGCTCCATGATCTCCACCGAGAGCTGGTCGGCGTCGAGCCGCGACAGGTCGAGGAGATCGGTCGCCAGCCGGGTCAGCCGATCCACCTGCGCCCGCATCTCGGCGAGGAACTCCGCTTTCGTCTCTTCCTCGACGTCCTCGTCGGCCAGGAGCTCCAGGAAGCCGCCGAGGGAGAAGATCGGAGTCCTGAGCTCGTGCGAGGCGTTCGCGATGAACTCCCGGCGGGCACGGTCCAGGCTCGCGAGCCGCTGCCTCATCGCCTCGAAGGCCTCGCCGAGCTGGGCGATCTCGTCGCGGCCGTGCACAACCACGGGAGCGCCGAAATCGCCGGCCGCGATCCGCTCGGCTGCCGCCTCGAGCCGCCCGACGCGGCGGCTGATGCTCCACGCCGCGAGGAAGCCGGCGAACCAGGCGACGAGAAGGGCGACGGACCCGGCGACGACGAGGCTCCTGCGCACGAGCCGCACGGTCGCGAGCGCGTCGCTCAGCGGGGCGGAGAGGAGGACGACGGTGCCCGAGCCGGCCGGCGAGGCGACCTCGGCGAACTCGGTGCCGCCCCGCTCAGCCCGGCCGCTTACGACGAGCCCGGTCTCGGCAGCCTCCAGGGCGACCTCGTCCCGCTGGACGTCTGTCGAGCGGGCGCGGCTCGAGTCCGCAATCGGGCGAAGCGAGCTCGGGGTCAGCCGGTCGTAGACGACGACGCGCGCGTTTACGCCCGAGGCGACTGAGTCGGCGGCGTCCTGGTAGAGGAGAGGGTCGGTGCGGGCGAAGAAGGCCCTTGCCGGCCGCATCGACGCTTCGAGGTCGCGAAGCTTCGCGTTCACGAGCCGGGATTCGAGCTGCGGGAGCGCGGCTAGGTAGACGATGGCGAGCGCCCCGGCCACCGCCACGAACAGGACGAGGCCGAGCTTGACGCTGAGGCGGCGGGGGCCCGGGGAGGGGTTCACGACTCGTCCCGGAAGCGGTAGCCGACCCCACGCACGGTGAAGATGTACTCGGGCTCGCGCGGGTCGCGCTCGA
>JBGPNP010000081.1:0-9336 GCA_041487575.1 Gaiellaceae bacterium
AGCGCCGCGCGCAGCTCGTCGAGCCCGGCGCCCGTGCGCGCGCTCACGGCGACGACCGGGGCGCCGGGGACGAGCTCTTCCGCTTCCGCGCGCGCGAGCTCGAGTGTCTCGTCGTCGACGAGGTCGGACTTCGTCAGCGCGACGACGCCGCGCTCGATCCCGAGCAGCCGCAGGATCGCGAGATGCTCGTGCGTCTGCGGCCGCGCGCCCTCGGCCGCGTCGATTACGAGCAGGAAGAGGTCGATTCCGGTCGCGCCCGCGACCATCGTGCGCACGAAGCGCTCGTGACCGGGCACGTCGACAACGGAGAGCTGCGTTCCGTCGGGCAGCTCGAGCGGCGCGTAGCCGAGGTCGATCGAGATGCCGCGCTCGCGCTCCTCCGGCAGCCGGTCGGTGTCCTTGCCGGTGAGGGCGCGGACGAGCCAGGTCTTGCCGTGGTCGATGTGGCCGGCGGTCCCTACGGTGAGCGGCATGCACGACCTTCGTCCGCCTTCGGCGGCAAAAGCTCGACCAAAAGAGACCCTCTCACCGTGACTGTTCGGGCGTCCTCGATAGCGTGCGTCGCGTCTGCGCGACGCACGCTGCCGCCTCCTCCACGTCGGCGTCTGCGAGCGTCCGGCAGTCGAGGAGGAGGCGCCCGTCGCGGACGATGCCGATGACCGGCGGCTCGGCGGCGCGGAGGGGTACGGCGAGCTCCTCGTCGAGGGCGCAGGCGAAGCTCGGGAGCTCGGCGAGCGGGAGCGCGCCGCCGCCGACGCGGGCAACCGTCTCCTCGACGAGGCCGCCCGTCAGCTCCGCGAGTCGCTCGGCGCGGGCGCGCACGGCCTCGGCGGGCTCCTCGAGCATGCGGAGCACCGGGATCCCAGACCCGCCGCGCCGGTAGAGCGCGAGCGTCCCCTCGAGCGCGGCGAGCGTCATCTTGTCGGCGCGAAGCGCGCGCTGGAGCGGGTGGCGGCGCAGGCGCTCGACGAGGTCGGCGCGGCCGACGACGATCCCGGCCTGCGGCCCACCGAGGAGCTTGTCGCCGGAGAAGGTCACGAGGTGGGCGCCGGCGGCAAGGCTCTCGCGCGCTGAGGGCTCGTCGGCGAGCTCGGTGAGCACGCCCGAGCCGAGGTCGTCCACGAGCACGAGACCTGCGCGGTCGGCCAGCTTCGCGAGCTCGGCGAGCGCCGCCTGCTCGGTGAAGCCGACGATGCGGAAGTTCGACTGGTGCACGCGGAGGATGACCGCCGTCCGCTCCGTGATCGCCCGCTCGTAGTCGGCGAGGCGCGTGCGGTTCGTCGTCCCGACCTCGACGAGCGCCGCCCCCGAGCGCGCGAGCACCTCGGGGATGCGGAAGCCGTCGCCGATCTCGATCAGCTCGCCGCGCGAGACGATCACCTCGCGCCCGTCGGCGAGCGCGGCGAGGGCGAGGAGAACGGCGGCTGCGTTGTTGTTGACGACGAGGGCGGCCTCTGCGCCTGTGAGGTCGCGGAGCGCCTTCGCGGCGTGGTCCTGGCGGGAGCCGCGGGCGCCGGCCTCGAGGTCGTACTCGAGGTTCGAGTAGCCGGCCGCGACCTCGCGCACGCGCTCGAGCGCCTCGGGCGCGAGCGGGGCGCGACCGAGGTTCGTGTGGGCGACGACGCCGGTCGCGTTCAGGACGCGCCGCAGGCGCGGGCGGAGCATCGCCTCGAGCTCCCGCGCCGTCCGCTCGGCGAGGTCGCCGGCCTCGAAGCCGGCCAGGACGTTCTCGCGGGCGCGGGCGACCGTGGAGCGCGCGGCCTCGACGACGAGGGCGCGCCCGTGCGTCTCGACGAGCTCCCGAAGGCGCTCGTCGCCGGCCAGCTCGTCCACCGAAGGCAGCGCGCGGAGAAGGTTGCTGGTCATTTCTCCACCCATCTTCTGCCGACATCCTCCCGAGCGAAGCGAAGGGACAAACTACCGCCGCGGGAAACGCGGAGCGTTTTCCGCAGACTAAGGATACTGGCCGCGATTCTCGATACCCTCTTGGCCGTGGCCCGCCAGTACCACACCGAGGGTGTCCTTCGGGTCTACCGTCCGGCGCGCAAGCGGAACCGCGTCGGGGTGGCCGCCGTCGCCGTCGGGCTCCTCGTCAGCGCCGCCGGCGCGTTCCTGCTCGCCCGTGCGGTCACGCTCCGGCACTCCGTCCTGCCGGGCGTCTCGGTCGCCGGCGTCGACGTCGGCGGGCTCTCGCACGACGACGCGCGCGCCCGCATCGCCGCTGCCCTCGGCGCCCGGCTCGACCGGCCCGTGACCGTGAAGGTGGGTACGCGGACGTTCTCGCTCCGGCCGGCTCTCGTGTACGAGGTGGATGCTGCCGCCACCGAGGCGAGGGCCTTCGCAGTCGGGCGGGGGAGCCTCTGGTCGCGCCTTCGCAGCGCCACCGGCGTCCTCGCTCCCGGGCGGGAGATCGCGCCGGTGATCCGCCTCCGCGCGGACGGCGCCGCTGCGCTCGCCGCGCGGGTCGAGTCGATGACGCGCCCGGCCGTCGCCGCACGCGTCGCGATGGTCGGCGGAGCGCCGGTCGTCCGCTCGGGGAGGCCGGGAGTGGCCGTCGACGAGGAGGCGCTCCTCGGAGAGCTGCGCGCGGCGGCGTTCGCCGGCGCGACCGCGGTCGACGCCCACGCTCGGCGCGTCTTCCCCGACGTCACGACCGCAGACGCGAAGGCCGCCGCCGCGCGCGCGGAGACCGTCCTCTCCGCGCCCGTCGAGCTCACGCTCGCCGGCAAGCGCCTCGGCGAGCTCTCGCCCGCGCAGCTCGGCGCGCTCCTCCGCTTCCAGCCGTACGCCGGGAACTACGAGCTCGTCCTCGACCAGGACGGCCTGGCGCCCCTCGTCGAGCCGCTCGTCACGTCGAAGCTGACCGAGCCGGTGGAGGCCACGTTCAAGGTCGCCGGCAAGCACGTTCGCGTCGTGCCGTCGCACGGCGGCACGCGGCTCGCGCCTACGAAGGCCGCGGCCGCCGTCCTCACCGCCGCCCTCTCGACGGGCGCCCGGTCGGCCGAGATCCCGCTCACGAAAGCCGAGGCGAGCCTGACGACACAGGACGCGAAGGCGCTCGGGATCCACGAGCGGATCTCGACCTTCACGACCGACATGGGTGTCTCGTCGGCGAACCGGATCGCCAACGTCCATCTCCTCGGCGACTACCTCGACGGCACGATCATTCGGCCGGGCCAGGTCTTCTCGTTCAACGGCGTCATCGGCCCGAGGACGCCCGAGCGGGGCTTCCTCGAGGGCCAGGCGATCATCGAGGGCGTCCTCGTGCCCTCGATCGGCGGCGGTGTCTGCCAGACGGCGACGACGATCTTCAACGCCGCCTTCGAGGCGGGGCTCCCGATCCTCGAGCGCACGAACCACCAGTGGTACATCAGCCACTATCCGATGGGGCGCGACGCGACGGTGTCCTGGGGCGGGCCTGACCTGCTGTTCAGGAACGACCTCGACCACGCCGTCCTCATCGAGGCGACGTACACGGATCAGACCTTCACGGTCACGTTCTACGGCACCGGCCAGAACCGCAAGGTCGTGGCGACGACGGGCCAGCCGACGAACTACACGCAGCCGACGCTCCACTTCGCGCTCGACCCGACTGCGCCGCCGAAGTCGGTGCGCGTGATCTCGTCGAGCGAGCCCGGCTTCAGCGTGAACGTCCACCGCAAGGTGTTCGAGCACGGCAAGCTCATCCGCGAGGACGACTTCGCGACGCGCTACACGCCGGAGAACCCGATCAAGGTCTTCGGGCCCGGCCGGAAGCTCAAGGCGGGGCACTACTTCGTGCTCCCGACCTCTGCTTGACCGGCGCGGGCGGGATCTTCGTCACCGCGACCGACACCGGGGTCGGGAAGACCGTCTTGACCGCGGGCCTCGCGCTCGCCTTCGCGGCGCGCGGTCACTCGGTGGGCGTCGCGAAGCCGGTGCAGAGCGGGGCGCGGGCCGACGACCCCGCCGGCGACGCGATGCTGCTCAAGCGCTGGGTCGGTCTCACGGAGGCGCCCGGCGAGATCGCGCCCTTCGCATTCGCCGAGCCGCTCGCCCCGCTCGTGGCCGCACGGTTGGAGGGGCGCGCGGTCGACCGTGGGGAGGCGCTCGAGCGTGTGCGCGCTCTCGCTGCGCGCCATGACCTCCTGCTCGTAGAAGGCGCCGGCGGTCTCATGGTGCCGGTAGGGGAGGATTGGACTGTCGCCGACCTCGCGCGCGACCTCGGCTACCCGCTCCTCGTCGTCGCACGACCGGGGCTCGGCACGGTGAACCACGTGACCCTGACAGTCCTCGTCGCGCGGCAGCTCGGCCTCGATCCCGTCGGGGTCGTCCTCAACGGGCACGGCCCCCACGCCGACTCCAGCCGAGGCACGAACGCCGCGCTGATCGAGCAGCTCGCGAACGTGCCGGTCGTCGGGCGGACGCCGTGGCTCGAGGGCGAGCTCAGCGGCGACCGGCTCAGGGACATGGTGCTCGAGCACGTGGACGTCGACTTCCTCGCGCGGTGCGCGCTGGGGACGGAAACGGCCTCGCTCGCCTGAGTGGTCGCCGCCGAAAGTACGGCCGGTCTTGCCGGCTGCAAACCTGCGCATGCCGACGTCCTCGGTCGGCCGCGTACCGGTTCAGGTACGCAGCCTCCCTGCGTCCTTCGCGTGCTTGGTTTTCGCTCGGCAATCCTCGACCGTACTTCCGGCGGAGACCACTGAGCTAGCCGACGTCGGCCTTCGCCGTGGCCGCCCCGCGCGTCTCGCAGCGGCGCTCGTAGCAGGAGGCGACCGTCTCGACGGCGTGCGCGGGGTCGTCCGTGACGACGAGCAGGTCCCGGTCCTGCGCGGAGATCATCCCGTCCAGGAGGACGCGACCGTGCAGCCAGTCCGTCATCCCGCGCCAGTAGTCCGAGTCGAAGAGCACGACCGGGAAGTGGAGGATCTTTCCCGTCTGGATCAGCGTCAGGGACTCGAAGAGCTCGTCGAGCGTGCCGAAGCCGCCCGGGAAGATGACGAAGCCCTCCGCCGCCTTCACGAACATCGTCTTTCGCACGTAGAAGTGGCGGAAGGTGAGGCTGACGTCGAGGTAGGGGTTCTCCTGCTGCTCGTGCGGGAGCTGGATATTGAAGCCGACGGAGAGCCCGCCCGCCTCCTGGGCGCCCCGGTTTGCCGCCTCCATCACGCCGGGGCCGCCGCCGGTGACGACGGCGAAGTCGCGCTTCACGAACAGCCGGCCGACCTCGCGGGCGGCGCGGTAAGCGGGGTGATCCTCCTTGACGCGGGCCGAGCCGAAGATCGAAACCGCCGGCGAGGCGATTCCGGCGACGAGCTCGAAGCCGGAGAAGAACTCGTCGGCGATCCGGTCGACGTGGAAGCGCCCGTCGCCCGTGTCGGTCTGGAGCAGACGCTGGTCTTCCACCTAGAAGTGGCGATCGAGATGAGTGGCGCTCATGGCGAGGCCGAGCCCGACGGCGAGGCCGACGTACGTGACGGCGACGACGGCGCGCTGCCAGGGCCGGACTCGGTAGTAGGCCGCGGCCTCCGGGTTGCGGCGGGCGCGCCAGCGGTTCCAGAGCTCGAGCCCGCCGATCACGAGGATCAGGAGGAGGATCGGGTTCGGCCGGTAGACCGTGAGCGCGACGAGGCCCGCGAGCCCGACGGCCCAGAAGGCGGGATGGAGGGCGGCGACGGCCCGGCCGCCGTCGAGCGGCACGATCGGCAGGAGGTTGAAGAGGTTCAGGAAGAAGCCCGTGAACGCGATCGCGACGAGGAGCTTGGAGTGGAGTGCCGCGCCGGCGGCCCACACGCCGGCGGCCCCGAGCGAGCCGAGGAGCGGCCCCGCGAGGGCGACCTGCGCCTCGTGCCAAGCATCCTTCGGCATCTGCTTCATGCCGACGACCGCGCCCATAAAGGGGATGAAGAGCGGCGCGGACGCAGGGACGCCTTGCCGCCGCAGCTCGAAGACGTGGCCGAGCTCGTGGACGAGGAGCAGGAGCACGAATCCGACTCCGAAGCGCCAGCCCCAGAGCCACCCGTAGGCGGCGACGGAGACGAGCATCGACCCGGCGGTCGTGAACACCTTCAGCTTCAGGAGCACGAAGAGGGCCGCCTTGAACTTCGCGAGGACGAAGCCGACAGCGGCGATCGGGGCCCAGAGCTTGCGCAAGAGCTCCCGGAAGCGACTCGTCGGATGGATCGGCTCGTAGTCGCGGAGCGGGGGTTCCGGCTCCGTCGGGAAGTCACTGCCGGAGTGGATCGGCTCGTAGTCCCAGACCGGGCGTTCCGGCTCCGGCGTGAACTGGCTCACGTCCTCATCGTAGCCGCCACCACGCGTGGCCCCTCCCCCTCGCCGGGCGAACCGGTCCCGGGCGAGCAGGGGAGCAGGTCGCTGAGGATATGATTATAAAATAGGTGATCCGGGCAGCGGCCCTCAATTGCGTATGGGAGATGTCCCCATCAGCGAGGGGGATCACCCTGATACGGCCCTTTCAGGCCGGTCGTACTCTCCAGTCGACATGACCACGGCACGGCACGCGGGAGGAATCTGAGGATCGCAGGCGCTGGGGTTCTCGTGCTGTATCTCCCTGACCTCCTTGTGCTAGGCGGGCTGGGTATGTGGATCGATGGCGTGGCTGATGTCGCGGAGGCCGTCGGCCTCTCGCTCGGACTGGCCGCCCTCGCGTGGCTCGGCTGGAGATGGCCCGGCTTCGTCGGCAGTCTCTTGCTCTTGATCGGCGTGATCCTGCTCGGGTTCATGGCTGAGCTTCTTACGCTCAGAATTTTTGGCGAAGGTCCCTCGCCAGGCGAAAAACTGAGCGTGGTGTTGCTCTTTGCGCCCCCCTCGGTGGCGGGAGTCCCCTTTCTCGTCGCGAGCCTGAGGGCCTCGAGCTTCACATCAGACCGGCTAACTCAGCGCTGCGAAGCGGTCGAGATGGACACTCCAGGGGCCTGGGAGAGAAGAGGCGAGGGCCTGCTTCGAGTCGGCCGGAGGCAGAAGTCGGGTCAGCCGGCAGCGAGGCACGCGGCTACGACCCGCGGCCGATCCACTCCTCGCCGCCCTCGTAGACCTCCTTCTTCCAGAGCGGCACGGTGGCCTTGAGCGTGTCGATCGCCTCCTTGCACGCCGCGAGAGCTGCGGCCCGGTGGGGGGCTGAGACCGCGATCGCGACGCTTGTCTCGCCGATCTCGACACGGCCGATGCGGTGCGTGATCGCGACCTTCGTGATCCCGTACTTGCCGGCGAGCTCCTCGGCGATGCGGGCCATCTCCGCCTCGGCCATGCCGCCGTAGGCCTCGTACTCGAGGTGGAGCACGGTGCGGCCGCGGGAGTGGACGCGGGTCGTGCCGAGGAAGGTGGCGATCCCGCCCGCACCGGGGTCGGCGACCTCGGCGATCACGGCGCCGACGTCGATCGGCTCTTCGGTCAGGCGGAAGTCGCCGCCGGACACTGGCGGGATGACGGCCACCTCGTCTCCGTCTGCGAGCTGCCGGTCGCGGTCGACGTAGGTCTTGTTCACCGCGTAGACGAGGCCCGCCGGCTCCGCGCCGAGCCCGAGCGGTGCCCAGACGCCCTCGATGCGCGCGCCCTCCGGCAGCTCGAGCTCGAGCTGGGAGGCGCCCGCACGCTCGCGCAGTCCGGCGAAGAGCTTGACTCGGACTCTCACGCTCTTAGCCTACGCGCGGCTGGAACCAGTCGGTCCCGACGGCCCAGCCGTAATCCCCGTAGTACGGCGGGCTCGTGCCGAGCTGGGCGATCGGGCCGGCGAGCGAGCCGTCCAGACGAACCAGATAGAGGCTGCCACGGAACGGCGTCTTCGACCGCGTGCGGACGAAAAGGACAGAGTGCCCGTCGCGAGACCAGCGGGGCGACTCGTCGGTCATGCCGCGAGGCGGCTCGGTCAGCCGTCGGCGCGTCGAGCCGTCGGCGGCGAGGAGCCAGATCGAGCGCCACGGCCGGACGAAGCTTTCGTTCAAGCCCGTGTCCGGGCCGGCCGCCGCCGCGACCCACGCGCCGTCCGGCGAACAGGCGGGCGAAATCCAGCTACGCGGGCGGTCGCGCGACAGGTCGCGCCGCATCCAGCGAGGCGGCGTGGCCGCGACGATGCTCTTGCCGTGCGTCGAGACGCGATCTCCGCCGGCCGCGACGACGAGCGTCGAGCCGCACCACGTGCGGTAGTCGTCGTAGCCGAGGATGAACGGGACGACCGCCCGCGGCCGCCCGCCCCGAGCCGGGATCGCCTCGAGCGGAAAGCCGTCCGCCTCGAGCGAGGCCGAGTTCTGCGCGTCAAGCCAGAAGAGCACGTAGCGGCTGTCCGGCGACCAGCCGAGCACCTCGGGCGGCCCGAGCTCCCTCCGCGGGACGTGGAGGAGGCGGCGGCGCGCCCCGGTCGCGAGCGTGACGACCCAGATCTCCTGTTCCGCCCGGCCGGCGCCGAACGGCGAGAGCGGCCGGCTGACGGCGAGGAACTCGCCGGACGGGCCGAAGGCGATGGTGCGTGCGCCGAAGCCGTCCGGCACGAGGAGATGCGGCTCGTAGCTCGGATCCTCGACGCTCGCCACGAGGACGCCGCCGCTGTGCGTGATCCCGGCGATCAGGCCGCTGTACCCCCAGCTCCACGACCTCTGCCAGCTCTCCGTTCGGGAGCCGAGCGGCCGCAGGATGGGCCCGCCTCCGACCGGGACCACCTCGCCACGCCCGAAGGCGACGAAGCGCCCGTCCGGGCTGAAGCGCACCGGGGGCGCCGCGCCGCGCGACACGAGCGTCCGCTCGCTGCAGCTATCGAAGTCGAGGAGCTGGAGCGTATCGCCGCGGACGAAGGCGAAGCTCCCGGCCGCTCCGCCGCAGCCGGCCGCCCGCGCGGTTCCGGGGACGAGCGCGAGCGCGGCGGCTAGGACGACGAGCAGGCGGGCCACCGGCAAAGCGTACGATTCCGCCCATGGCCGCCGCCGCGGACAGGCGCGAGACCGACTCCGGGATCGAGATCGAGCCGGTCTACACCGCCGAGGGCGTTCCGCGGCCCGAGCTCGAGGCGCCGGGGGAGTTCCCGTTCACGCGTGGCCCCTACCGGGACATGTACCGCGGCCGGCCGTGGACGATCCGCCAGTACGCCGGCTTCGGGTCGGCGGAGGAGACGAACGAGCGCTTTCGCTACCTCCTCGAGCGCGGCCAGACCGGGCTCTCCGTCGCGTTCGACCTGCCGACTCAGCACGGCTACGACTCCGACGACCCGCGCGCGCTCGGCGAGGTCGGTCGGACCGGCGTCGCGATCGACTCGATCGCCGACATGGAGGTCCTATTCGCGGGCATCCCGCTCGGGGAGGTCTCCACCTCGATGACGATCAACGCACCGGCGGCGCTGCTCCTCCT
>JBGPNP010000082.1:0-9271 GCA_041487575.1 Gaiellaceae bacterium
CCCGAGCGCGGCCGCGAGCGGCATCCCGTGGACGTTCCCTGTCGGCGACGTCTCCGGCCTGTTGACGTCGCCGTGCGCGGCGAACCAGAGGACGGCGCCTGGGCCGTGCACCGAGGCGAGCCCGCCGAGCGTCCCGAGCGCAACGGAGTGGTCGCCGCCGAGGACGAGCGGGATCCTCCCCTCGCGGCAGGCCTCGGCAACCAGGCTCGCAACGCCCGCGCACGTCTCGAGGATCTCGTGGAGGAAGCGCGCCCGCGGGTCGCCCGCCGCCGCCGCCTCGGCGATCGGCGCGTGGACGTTGCCCCAGTCGGCGCACTCGTAGCCGAGCTCCGCGAGCCGCGCTTCGAGGCCCGCATAGCGGATCGCCGACGGCCCCATGTCGACGCCTCGGCGACCTGCGCCGAGGTCGAGTGGGACTCCGATGATCGCCACCTTCCGGCTCCCCATGACGGCCACGATACGTTTCCTTTCGGAAGGGGCTTCCACAGGCCGATGCTCGGTACACCTTGGCTACGCTCCCATTCGCTCGGCGAGGTAGCTCAGTTGGTAGAGCACACGGCTGCGGCGCCGGAAAAGTCTCGCTTCGCTCCGACTTTCCGGCGGGGAGATCGATTCAGGCCGATGTCCAGAGCACCTTGGCTACACTTCCCCATCGCTCGGCGAGGTAGCTCAGTTGGTAGAGCACACGGCTGAAAACCGTGGTGTCGTCGGTTCGATTCCGACCCTCGCCACTCCCACACGAGCCGGTTCGCGATGAGGACCGGTCGCGAGCGGCAGTCGGAGATCTACCTCGGCGGCGCCGTCGGAAGGCGGCCGCGGGTTCCCTTCGACTCCGCGAAGCTCGAGGAGGCGGCTCGGGCCGCGATGTCGCCCGAGGCTTTCGCCTACGTCGCCGGCGGTGCGGGGGCTGAGGAGACGATGCGGGCGAACCGCGCCGCGTTCGAGCGGCGGCAGATCGTCCCGCGCATGCTCCGGGACGTGTCGGCCTGCGACACGAGCGTCCAGCTCCTCGGCTCGAAGCTCCCCGCGCCGATCCTCCTCGCGCCGATCGGGGTCCTCGAGATGGCGCGCCGCGACGGGGACCTCGCCGTCGCGCGCGCCGCGGCCGCAGAGCGCGTGCCGATGATCTTCTCGAACCAGGCCTCTCGCCCGATGGAGGAGTGCGCGCGGGCGATGGGGGACGCGCCGCGGTGGTTCCAGCTCTACTGGAGCACGTCGAACGCGCTCGTCAAGAGCTTCGTGCGGCGCGCCGAGGCGTGCGGCTGCGGCGCGATCGTCCTCACGCTAGACACGACGATGCTCGGCTGGCGCGTCCGCGACCTCGACCTCGCCTACCTCCCCTTCCTCCGCGGCAAAGGGATCGCGCAGTACACGAGCGACCCCGTCTTCCAGGAGCTCGTTGCCGCCGCTCCACCGCCTGCGGGCTCTCCGAAGATCACGCTCGCCGCTCTGCGGACGCTCTTCGAGCTCGCTCACGCCTACCCGGGCGGGCTGCTCGCGAACCTCCGCTCGGCGCGGCCGCGAGCGGCGGTACGGCTGTTCGTCGAGACGTACTCGCGCCCGTCGCTCGCCTGGGACGACCTCCCGTTTCTGCGCGAGTTGACGGCCCTCCCGATCCTCCTCAAAGGAATCCTGCACCCCGATGATGCCCGCCGGTCCCTCGAGTACGGCGTCGACGGAATCATCGTCTCGAACCACGGCGGACGACAGGTGGACGGGACAATCGCGTCGCTGGACGCCCTCCCCGGAGTCATCGAGGCCGTCGGCGGCCGCGTCCCCGTCCTCCTCGACAGCGGCATTCGCGGCGGGGCCGACGCCTTCAAGGCGCTCGCCTTGGGAGCGAAGGCAGTCCTCGTCGGCCGACCATACGTCTACGGGCTCGCGGTCGCAGGGGAGGCGGGCGTCCGTGAGATCATCCAGAACGTCATGGCCGACTTCGACCTGACCCTCGGCCTTTCCGGCTGTGCCTCCGTGGCCGAGATCGGGCCTGACATGCTCGCGGAGGCGTGAGATGCGTGTGCTCGTCACGGGCGGCGCATCCGGGATCGGCGCAGCCGCCGTGGCCCGGTTCCGGCGGGACGGCGCGCGTGTCGCCGCTCTCGATCTCGATCGAGAGCGCCTCGCTGGGATCGAAGCCGACGCCCGGGTCGTCGCAGACGTTTCGGTGGAGGACGAGGTGCGCCGCGCGGTCGACGAGGCTGCGGCATCCCTCGGTGGGCTCGACGTCGCCGTCGCCTGCGCGGGAATCGCCGCCCGCGGCACTGTGCTGGATACCGCCCTCTCGGACTGGGAGCACGTCTTCGCCGTCAACGTGCGCGGGGTCTACCTGACCGCCAAGGCCGCGATCCCGCACCTCCGGCGCGCGGGCGGCGGCGCGATCGTCAACGTCGCCTCGCAGCTCGGCATCGTCGGGGCCGCGAACGCCGCGGCGTACTGCGCCTCGAAGGGCGCAGTGGTGCTCCTGACCCGCGCGATGGCCATCGACCACGCGGCCCAGGGAATCCGCGTCAACTGCGTCTGCCCTGGGCCAACCGAGACGCCGCTGCTCGACGACTACATGCGCGCCAGCGCGGATCCCGCCGCGGAACGCCGGCGGTACGAGCAGGCGCAGGCCCACGGGCGTCTCGTCACGCCCGTGGAGGTCGCCGACGCGATCGCCTACCTCGCCTCTCCGGCCGCCGGCTCGACGATCGGCGCCGCCCTCGTCGTGGACGGCGGCTACACGATCCGGTAGGCGAGGAGCGCGGTCCCGGTCCCGGCCGCGAGCTCCTGAAAGCCGTCGAACCCGAGCGGTGCGAGCCGCGCGCGGAGCGTCTCCGGCGGGACGTAGATCGGCGTTCCGGAGCCGAAGGAGAAGGCGAAGACGATCCGGCCGGCTGGCGCGACGACGCGGGCGAGCTCGTCGAGGAACGGGAACATGTTCAGGAGCACCACGAGGTCGAACGCCCCGTCCGGGAACGGCAGTGCGGAGGCGTCGGCGACCGCGAAGCGGACGCGCGAGGCGAGCTCGGGCGGGAGAAGGCGTCGCGCCTGCTCGATCATGGCGGGCGAGAGGTCGACGGCATCGATCTCCGCCTCGGGGAACCGGGCCGCGACGGCCCGAGCCGCCTTCCCCGTGCCCGTTCCCAGGTCGAGGACGCGGCGTGGCGACGTCTCGAGCCGCTCCAGCGCGGCCACGAGCGGCGCGAGCCCCTCCGGCCCGACACGGCCCTCCCAGGCGGGCGCGAGCCGGTCGAACAAGGCCCGCAGCGGCCGCCGGAAGAGGCGCCAGAGGCCGGGGCGGGCCACGGAGACATCCGTCGCGAGCCGGGCGAAGCGCCGGCCGGCCTGCTCGAGCCGGGCGCTCAGTCGGCTGCCGGCCACAGCGCAACCTCCTGCCCGACGAGCGCCCGGAGCGTCGCGGCCGCGTTCCCGCCGTTGACGGCGAGCGCTGCGTTCCAGTAGGCGTCCTCGTAGAGCACCATGGCGCCGGGCCGGACATCGGCAAACGTTTGCGCGGCGAGAGCAGAGTAGCGCCTGGAGCCGACCTCGATCTCGAGGCGCGCGCCCGCGACGATCCCAGCCGTCGCGAGATCCGCGGCCGTCATGTTCAGCTGGACGTTTCCGAAGCGGTCGACGTGGAGGACGGTCGCGCGGATGCGCCCGCCCGCGATCTCGGGCTTCGGCACCGCGAGGCGCACGAGTTGCTCCGGCTCGACGCTCGGGCCCAGCTCCTCGAGCGGGACGCCGAGCGCGAGGTGGGCCGCCGCGGGCGCGAAGACGTCGCGGCCGTGGAAGGTGTGAGAGACGGGCTCGAGCATGTAGGAGCGGTTCACGATCTCGACGGCTCGCACGATGCCGCCGAGCCTCTCGGCCGCGAGGACGAGGAGGCCGTTGTCGGGCCCGACGTAGAGGCGGCCGTCTCCGCCCTCGAGGACGAGCGCGTTACGCCGGCTGCCGACTCCGGGGTCGATGACGGCGACGTGGATCCCCACGGGCATGTAGGGAAGCGTGTCCGCGAGCACGAGCGCGCCCTGGAGGACGTGCTGCGGCGGGATGCCGTGCGTGATGTCGATCACGTCCGCGTCGGGCGCGATCCGCTTGATGACGCCCTTACAGGTGCCCGCGAAGTCGTCCTCGAGGCCGAAGTCGGTCAGGAGAGTGATGAACCGCCGCTCGATGCGACGAGCTTAACGGCTTCGACGAGCCCGTCGAGATCGCCCGTCGACGCTTCCGCGACGACGCGGAGTCCGTGACGCCGCGCCTCCTCGGAGGTGACCGGCCCGATCGAGACGCACGCGCGGTCGAGCCCGAGCGCGGCGAGCGCCCTCGCCGCCGAGGCCGACGCGAGCACGACGAGGTCGCCGTCGGGAAACTCGGCCGGCCGCTCCTCGACGGTGCGGTAGAGCACGACGACGTCGGCCCCGAGCTCCCGTGCAAGGAGGTCCCGCGCGCCCTCGGCGCCGGCGAAGAGGACGCGCCCGGCCGGCCGCGGGAGCTCCTCGAGGAGACCCTCCTGCGTCGAGCGGTGCGAGACGAGCGCCGGCTCGACCCCGTGTTCGCGCAACGCTTCCGCCGTGCCCGGCCCGATCGCAGCGACGCGCGGGAGCGGGCCCTCGAGCCGCCCGAAGAGCTCCTCGACGGCGATCCGGCTCGTGAGAACGACCCAGTCGTACCCCTCTGGGCGCACGGGCGGCCCGTCCACTGGCTCGATGCGAACGAGCGCGCACTCCGCCACGTCGAAGCCCTCGTCTCGGAGTCGCTCCGCGAGCCGCCAGGCCCCCTCGGCCGCTCGCGTGACGACGACCTTCACGATCCCACCCGACCCTTCCCAGGAGCTCGGCGCGAGCGAAACGAGCGGCCGTCCCGACCCTTGAAGCGGGAGCGGGCTGCGGCCGGGGCGGGGCGCACCGGATCAGTCGCCGTCGCGGCCGGCGGCCGCCGCGATGAGGGCGTCCGCCAAGGCGATCGGGTCCGTGCCTCGCCGGCGCTCGATCCAGCTGCCGTCCTCCGCGGCAATCACCGCCGTGAGCGCCTGCCCGTCGTGATGCGCGGCGACCGCGGCGAGGCAGCCGCCGCCGATCCGCGCGACGCAGGCGCGCTCGGCCTCGACGCGACGGCGCGTCTCCGGATCGTCGACGGCTGCGACGAGCGCCTCCTCCCCGGCTCGCACCTGGAGTGCGAGCGCACCCTGCCCGGCTTCCGGGACGAGCTCCTCCGGGTCGAACCGGTAGCCGATCTCTCGCTCGAGCCCGAGCCTGAGGAGCCCTGCCGCCGCGAGGACGATCGCGTCGAGCCCGCGCTCGCCGCGCTTCCGCAGCCGTGTGTCGACGTTCCCGCGCATCGGCTCGATCGAGAGGCTCGGGTCGAGCGCGAGCAGCTGCGCCTTGCGGCGCGCGGACGCGGTTCCGATCCGCATCCCGGGCCGAAGCGCAGCGGCGCCGCAAAGGGCGTCTCTCGGATCTTCGCGGGGCAAGTAGGCGCCGACGGCGAGTCCCACCGTGTCCGTGGACGTCATGTCCTTCGCCGAGTGGACGGCGACGTCCACTCGACGAGAAAGGAGCGCCTCCTCGATCTCCTTGACGAAGACGCCGCGGGCGCCGATCTCCCCGAACGGCTTCGAGCGGTCACGGTCGCCGGCGGTCGTGATCGGGACGAGAGCGACGTCGAGCGAGGGGTCCGCCTCGCGCAGGCGGTCGGCAGCGAGCTGCGCCTGCGTGAGAGCGAGCCTACTGCCGCGGGAGCCGAGCCGGACGAGCACAGCAGCGCGCGCGGGAGATGGGCCTCGTCACGCCGCAGGCGCCGGGCGCCGGGCGCAGGCGGACGAACGAGTAGGGCGCCTGCACGGGCAGCGGGCGGCCGACGAGGAAGCGCGTGGCCGTCCTCACCGACCCTCCTCCCCGAGCCCGAACAGGTGCCGCACGGCCTCAGCATAGATCAGCCCGTCGGACGCGGCGGCAGCCTCCTTCATCCGCACCGTGGGCAGGTGCAGGAGCTTGTTCACGATCTGGCTCGTGAGCGACTCGACCGCCCTGCGCTCGTTTTCGGAGAGCGAGCCGAGCAGCCCCCGGGCCCGCTCGAGCTCCCCGGCGCGAATGCCCTCGGCGAGAGCGCGCAAGGAGGCGATCGCGGGGACGACGTCGAGGGAAGCCTGCCAGGCGCGGAACTTCTCGGTCTCCTCGACGACGATCTCCTCCGCCCGCACGGCCTCCTCCCGGCGGCCGGCGACGCTCTCCTTCACGACCTGCTCGAGATCGTCGATGTCGTAGAGGTAGCACCCGTCGATACCGTTGATGCGGGGGTCGAGGTCGCGCGGGACAGCGATATCGATGAAGAAGATCGGGCGGTGGCGGCGCCGGCGCATCGCCCGCTCGACCCGGTCGGCAGCGAGCACGATCTCCTCGGCGCCGGTCGACGCGACGACCACGTCGGCCCGCTCGAGCTCCTGATCGAGCACGTCGAGCCCCGCCGCACGCCCCCCGAAGCGCTCCGCCAGGCGCTCCGCGCCTTCGAGCGAACGGTTCACCACCACAGGTCGCTCGGCGCCCCGCAGGACAAGGTTCAGGACGGTGAGCTCCCCCATCTTGCCGGCGCCGATGACGAGCACGCGCTTGCCCGAGAGATCGCCGAAGACGCTCGCAGCGAGTTCGGCCGCCGCCGAGGAAATCGAAGCCGGGTTCTCGCCGATGCTCGTCTCGGTGCGGACGCGCTTGCCGACGTGGAGCGCCTGGCGGAAGAGGCGGTTCAGGACGACCCCGGTCGCGCCTTCGGCGGCTGCGGCCTCCCACGCGACGCGAACTTGCCCCAGGATCTGCGCCTCCCCGGGGATCATCGAATCGAGCCCGGCGGCGACCCCGAAGAGATGGCGCGCAGCGTCCTCGTCGAGCATGACGTAGAGCGCGGGCCCGAGCTCCTCCTGCGCGAGCCCCGATAACTCGGCCAGGGCGGCGACGGCGAGCGAGCGGGCCGTCTCCGGGTCGGAATGGGCGAGGTAGAGGCACGTGCGGTTGCAGGTCGACAGCGCGACCGCCTCCCCGGCGGCGCCCGCGAGCCGAGAGGCGAGGTCGGCGCCGGGCTCGGCCCCGAAGGCGAGCCGCTCCCGGAGCTCGACCGGCGCTCGGTGGTGAGACGTGCCGACGAGGAGGACGTGCATCGGCTAGAAGTGAGCCACGGGCGGCAGCCCGACCCGGACGACGAGGACGAGGAGGAAGCCCGCGAGCGCGAGGTAGGCCGAGCGTCGCCCGTACCAGCCGGCTCCGTAGCGCAGGATGAGAAACGCGGCGTAGACGACCCAGGCGACGAGGGTCACGGCGATGATCGCGTCGAAGCCGCCGCCTCGTGTCCCCAGCCGGCCGAACCCGATCCCGATCCCGATCGTAAGCGCCGGCAGCGAGACGGCAATCGTCCGCCCGGTGAAGCGGTCGAGCGAGGCAAGCGAGGGCGCACGCAGCCGCAGGACGTCAGGCGCGTGCCGCTTCAGCCGGCGCTCCTGCCACAGGTAGAGCCCCGCGAGCGCCGCAGCCACGGTGAAGCCCGCGAACGCGGCGAGGACGAGGACGACGTGGAAGGCCAGGAAGACGTCGCCGAAGCTCGATCGCGGCTCATCCCCGGCGCCGCCTGCAGCCCAAGCAAGCAGGAAGAGCACAACCGCGAGCGGCATGACGACGAGCCCGAGCAGGCGGAAGGACGCCCGGCAGCCCCAGATCAGGTAGGCGCCGACGGTCAGCCAGACGAACAGATTGAGGGAGCCCGCCCAGGACGCCCACGGGAAGCCGTCCGCCCGCACGGCCTGCGCTGCAAGAAGCGCGGTCTGCGCGAGCCAGCCGAGCCGGACGCCCCAGACGGCGAAGCGCGCCGGCCGGCCGGGCCGCACCGTCTCGCCCGCGTACGCGAGAGCCGCTTCCAGGTACCCCGCGAGCGCCGGCCAGAAGAGGAAGAGCGCGAGCTCCGGCATTAGTGACGAGCCACTTACTATGCCGCCTTCCGCTGCTGCGCGAGCTCGGCCAGCTCCGCGACTTCGCGCTCGAGACGCTGGAGCTTGAAGGCGTAGATGACGACCCAGAGCAGGATCACAGCGAGCACGACGAGGTAGGCGGCCGTGACGTACTTCTCGGCGGTCGTCACGCGAGCGCCTCCCGGAGCTCACGCAGCCGCTCGTCCAGGCGCTTGCCGAGCAGCTCGTTGGTATAGAGCGAGCCCGCGACGGCGAGCGTGCCTGCGAAGCAGACGAGGAACGTGAAGAACATGCTCCCCGACATCTGCGGCCCGTGGCGGGTGAACACCACGGGGTGGATGAAGTTCTCCGCGAGGCGAATGGCGAGGAAGCTGATCGGGATGAGGACGACGCCGAAGAGCGCGTAGACGGCGGACATCTGCGCCCGCCGCGGGCCCGCGTCGACCGAGTAGCGCAGCATGAAGTAGGCCGAGTAGAAGAGGAAGAGAACGAGGAAAAGAACGAGCTGACGCTCGCCCCAGTTCCACCACACGCCCCAAGAGATCTTCGCCCAAATCGAGCCCGTGACGAGCGTGAGGATCCCAAACATGACGCCGATGTGGACGGCCGTGTAGCTCTCGACGTCGTAGCGCGGGTCGCGCTTCCACAGGAGCCGCAGCGCCTTCCAGGCCGCCCAGCCGAAGCAGGCATACGAGGTAAGGGCGACCGAGACGTGCAGGTAGAAGATCCGCTGGCTGAAGCCCTGGTCGGCGTCCTCGGGCGCCCAGAGGAGCGCGAGCGAGACGCCCGCGACGAGAAGGGCTGCGGCCGCGAGAGCCAGGAGCCCCGGACGGTTATTCCGTAACGACGTACTCAAAGCTGGCCCAGGAAAGTATCGCGAATATCAGGTCGTAGAGCCCGAGAAAGCCGAGGTAGCGAGCGGGATCGTCCGCGACGGTGGCGCCGACGCCGCCGACGATGATCGGGATCGCGAGCGGGAGGAAGAGGAGGGGCAAGAGGAGCTCACGCGCCCGGCTCGCCGCCGCCATCGCCGCGAGCAGGGTCCCGACCGCGGCGATGCCGATGTCGGCGAGGAGGACGCCGGCGACCATCTTCCCGGTCACGGGCTCGAAGAAGAGCGCGAAGGCGGGAAGCGCGACGACCTCGGCGAGGAGAAGGAAGGCGATGATCGAGAGGCCCTTGGCGAGCCAGATCGCGCTCCGGTCGCAGGGCGCGAGCACAAGGCCGTCCATTAGCCGCTGCTCGCGCTCGGCGACGAAGGCCCGCGTCAGTCCAAGAAGAGCAGTGAAGACGAGTGCGACCCAGAGGAGACCCGCGGCGGCCGTCTCCGAGGCGCCC
>JBGPNP010000083.1:0-9249 GCA_041487575.1 Gaiellaceae bacterium
CATGGGGCGCGAGCGCCCGCTGGTTCAGGTTGCAGGGCATCGTCTCGATCCAGGTCGTGGCGACGCCGATGAGCGGACGGGCGAGATCGTCGTCGGTGAATCCGGCGCCCTTCAGCATCGAGCGCGCGCCGGCGCGGTCGGCGCCGTCGGTGATGGCGGCGCTGTGCCGCTTGGCGGGGTCGGATGGGCGGTCGTACGGGTTCTCGGTCATGCCACGGATCCTAACCGCGCTCGACCGGCAGGCCGCGGGTCGACCAGTCGCTCCACGAGCCCGGGTAGAGCTTCGCGTCCTCGCGGCCAGCCAGGGAGAGAGCGAGCAGGTCGACGCAGGCCGTGACGCCCGAGCCGCAGTAGACGACGATCTCCTCCGCCTCGAGGACGTCGCGGGGGATCTCGCGTGCCTGCGCGTGATGCCAGTTGCGAGCGCCCGGGATGTGCCCGGGGACCGGGTCGATCGGCTCCACGTCACCGCGGTAGCGCTCGGGCGCCCGCGCATCGACGACGACGAGTCGCGGGTCGCCGAGGCGGGCGAGGAGCTCCTCAGCCTCGATCGTGTCGCCGATACGCGGCCGGGGGACGAACTCCGCCGGCTCGATCTCCTGCTCCCCCGTCTCGAGCGGGCCGAGCCAGGCTCCGATCCCTCCGTCGAGGACGGCGGCGTCCTCGTGGCCGAAGTGCCGGAGGAGCCACCAGAGCCGGGCTGCGCCGCCCGTCGTGCCCTGGTCGTAGGCGACGACGAACACGTCGGCGCCGATGCCGGCTCTGGAAGCGGCGCGGGCGAAGTCCTCGGGTGCCGGCAGCGGGTGCCGTCCGCCGGGCTTCGCGGGCGAAGACGAGAGGTCGCGGTCGAGGTCGAGGAAGGCCGCACCGGGGACATGGCTCTCGACGTAGAGCCCACGCCCGCGCTCCCGGTTGCCGAGCTCGTACCTGCAGTCGACGAAGCGGTGCGTCACGGCCCGGCGCCGACCTGCGAGACGGCGAGCACGAGGACGCGCGCTTCCGGGAACCTGGTCTCGAGCTCTCCCGCACAGACCCCGGCGGTCTCCTCGCGTGCCCAGACGATGACGGTCGGACCGGAGCCGGAGAGGGTCGCCCCCACCGCCCCGGCCGGGAGCCGCTCGCGCACCGCGCCGAGGAGAGGCGCGAGCCGAGCGCGGTAGGGCTCGTGCAGGCGATCGTGGAAGGCCTCGGCGAGGAGCTCGGGGGCGCCGGCGACGAGCCCGGCGCCGAGGAGCGCAGCCCGGCCGGCGGTGAAGGCGGCGTCCGCGTGCGGAACCTGCGCCGGGAGCGCGGTGCGCGCCGCCTCGGTCTCGACACGCGAGTCCGGCACGAGCGCGATCGGGACGAGCGGGAGCCGTTGCGCAATTCGCGCGATGCGCTGGACTCCGTCCGACTGCCAGGTGAGGCAGACGCCGCCCGCGAGCGCGGCGGCGAGGTTGTCCGCGTGGCTCTCGAGCTCGAGCGAGAGCGCGAGCAGTGGCTCCGCTTGGGGCCAGCGGCCCTCGGAGAGGGTCGCCGCCACGAGCCCGGCCGCGATCGTGGCGGCGCTCGATCCGAGCCCGCGAGCGAGCGGGATCCGGTTCGTGAAGCGAAATCGCTTCCCCTCGGGCGAGGCGATCAGCGAGAAGGCGCGCACGCCGAGGTGGCCCGCGTCGCGAGGGATCTCGTCCGCGCCCTCCCCTTCCACCTCCACTTCGAGCGCGTCCGACTCCGACACGTCGACCTCGTTCCAGAGCTCGAGCGCGACGCCGGCGCAGTCGAACCCCGGCCCGAGGTTGGCCGTCGTCGCCGGCGCCCGCACGCGCACCGGCAGCGTCACGTCCCCCTCCTACCGACCCCGGGCCTTCCGTCGCGCCCAGCGGCTCTCGAACTCTTGTGTTCCACCGCACGAACCATCGCGATGCCTTTCTCGTTCACGGGTCGCGGCCTCGAGGTCCTGGACGCGGCAGGCCGAGAGCGCTCATGACACCGGCCTGGAAGATCGTCACTTGGAACACAAGGCCGGAGAAGGGCCGCGGACGGAGGTTCGTCGGCGCGGAGGGCGGTGGTCACGAGGCAGCCTCCGCGATCGCGTCCGGGTCCGGGTCGACGGCGATCGGCTCAGGGGCCGTGCGTGCCACCGTCTCCGGGTCTTTCAGCCCGTGCCCGGTGATCACGCAGACCACACGGGAGCCCGGCTCGAGGCGACCGCGCGCGAGCGCGGCGAGGCCGGCCGCAGACGAGGGCTCGCAGAACACACCCTCCTTCCGGGCGAGCTCCTGCCACGCAGAGAGGATCTCCTCGTCCGAGACGGTCACGATCGCCCCTTCCGAGCGCCGGACAGCCTCGCCGACCTCGGCGGCGTGGACCGGCTCGGCGATCCTGATCGCCGAGGCGACCGTCGTCGAGCGCTCGGCCGCCTGCGAAGTGAGGATGCGCGGCATCGAGGAGCCGGCCTCGAGGAAGCCCATGAGGTAAGCAGCAGTGTTCCCGCCGCCGCCGTACGGGAGGGCGAGGACGTCCGGCGCCGAGCCGAGCTCCTCGACGATCTCGAACGCCGCTGTCTTCTGCCCCTCGAGGCGGTACGGGTTCAACGAGTTTACGAGCGCGTGCGTGCCGCGCTCGGCGAGCGCGAGCGCCGCGCGAAGGGCCTGGTCGAAGCTCCCGCGCACCTCGAGCACGCGCGCCCCGACCGCCCGGGCTTGCGCCAGCTTGCCGAGCGCGACCGCCCCGGCCGGCTGGAGAATGACGGCTGGGATCCCCGCCCGCGCCGCGTAGGCCGCGGCGGAGGCCGCCGTATTGCCGGTCGAGGCGCAGACGACCGCGCGCGCGCCCTCCTCGACCGCCTTCGAGACGGCCACGGTCATGCCGCGGTCCTTGAAGCTCCCCGTCGGGTTCGAGGACTCGAGCTTGAGCCAGAGCTCGACGCCGAGCCGGTCGGAGATCCGGTCGGCCCGGACGAGAGGCGTCGACCCTTCACCGAGGGAGACGACGGGCGTCGAGCCCGTGAGCGGGAGCCGGTCGCGGTAGCGCTCGAGGAGCGGCCGCGTCACGACCAGCCTAGGCCTGCCACGCCGCGGTCCGAGATGACCCGCAGGGCCGACGGCTTCGTCCTCGTCTCCGGGAGCTTCTCGATGTCGGAGAGGGCGGCCGCGACCGCGCCCGACGGCGCCTCGTGCGTGACGACGTGGAGCGTCGCGCCCCCGTCAGAGAGGTGCTGGATCAGCCGCGCGACGGACACCTCGTGCGCCGCCAGCCGCTCGGCCACGTGCGCGAGCACGCCCGGCCGGTCGTCCACGTCGATCGCGAGGTAGAACGGTGACCGAAGCTCGCCGGGCGGCAGCTGCTCGAGCGTCCGCCAGCAGGCGTCGTTCTGGAGGAACCCCGTCCCGGTCGTCCCGATGACGGACACCATGTCGGCGACGACCGCCGAGGCCGTCTCGATCCCGCCGGCGCCGGGACCCTCGAGCGTGATCTCGCGGATCGCGTCGCCCTGGAGCATGACGGCGTTGAACGCGCCCTCGACGGCCGCGAGCGGGTGGTGGCGGTCGACGAGCGCCGGACTCACGCGCACGTCCACCTTGCCGTCGACGAGGGTGGCGGCGCCGACGAGCCGCACGGCCATGTCCATCTCGCGCGCGGCACGCATGTGCGACGGCGTGATCCCCTCGATCCCCTCGTAGTCGACGTCCGCGAGCACGACCCGGGAGCCGAAGGCGACCGTGGCGAGGATGGCCATCTTCGCCGCCGCGTCGGCGCCCGTGACGTCCTCGGTGGGGTCCGGCTCGGCGAACCCGAGCCGCTGCGCCTCCGCCAGGGCCTCCCCGTAGCCCTTCCCCTGCTCCATCTCGGTGAGGATGAAGTTCGTCGTTCCGTTCACGATCCCGAGCACCCGGTGCACGTTCGAGACGACGAGCGCCTCGCGGAGCACCTTGATCACAGGGATGGCCGCGCAGACGGAGGCCTCGAAGCGGAGCTGGACGCCGCCCTCCATCGCCGCGGCGAAGAGCTCGGCCCCCCGGCGCGCGATCAGCTGCTTGTTCGCCGACACGACCGGCTTGCCGCCGGAGAGGAGCGACAGCACGTACTCCCCGGTCGGCTCGATCCCGCCCATGACCTCGGCGACGATCTTCACCTCCGGGTCGTCCCGGATCTCGGCGAAGTGGGTCGTGAGGATCCCGGGGCCGGCGGGGTAGGACCGCTCCTTCCCCGGGTCGCGCACGAGCGCCTTGACGACTCGGAGGCGATGGCCGGTGGCCCGTTCGATGTCCCCCGCGGACTGCTCGAGGAGCCGGTGGACAGAGGAGCCGACCGTGCCGTAGCCGAGCAGGGCTACCGGAACGTCAACGGCCATGCGCTCCGGCGGGGTCGACGCGGTGCATGAGCGCGCGCAGCTCCTTGCCGACCTTCTCGATCCGCTCCGCCCCGGCCTCCTCGCGCAGCTCCCGGAGCTGCGGCTCGCCGGCGTCCATCTCCTGGATCCAGTCCTGCGCGAAGACGCCCTCGCGGATGTCGGAGAGGATCTTACGCATGTTCTCCTTCACGTGGTCGTCGATGACGCGCTTTCCCCGCGTGAGGTCGCCGAACTCGGCCGTGTCGGAGATCGAGTAGCGCATGTACGAGAGACCGCCCTCCCAGATCAGGTCGACGATGAGCTTGAGCTCGTGCAGGCACTCGTAGTAGGCGATCTCCGGCTGGTAGCCCGCCTCGACGAGCGTCTCGAAGCCGAGCCGGATCAGCTCGGAGACGCCGCCGCAGAGGACGGCCTGCTCGCCGAAGAGGTCGGTCTCGGTCTCCTCGGCGAAGGTCGTCTCGAGCACGCCCGCGCGCGTCGCGCCGAGCCCGGCCGCGTACGCAAGCGCGAGCTCCCTCGCGCCGCCGCTCGAGTCCTGCGCCACGGCGATCAGCGCCGGCGTCCCGTAGCCCTCGGTGTAGAGCCGGCGAACGATGTGCCCGGGCCCCTTCGGCGCGACCATGATCACGTCGTGCCCGGGCGCCGGGTCGATGCGGCCGAAGTGGACGTTGAAGCCGTGCGCGAAGAGGACCGCGGCCCCGGGCTCGAGGTTCGGCTCGATCTGCTCCTTCCACACCTTCGGCTGGTGCTGGTCGGGCAGGAGGATGGCGACGAGCTGCGCCCCCTTGACCGCCTCGGGAACCGTCCGCACGGTCAGCCCCGCCTCCTCGGCCTTCGCCCAGGACGGGCTCCCCGTGCGAAGGCCGACCTCGACCTGGACGCCCGAGTCGCGGAGGTTGAGCGCGTGCGCATGCCCCTGGCTCCCGTAACCGATCACGGCCACCTTGCCGGAGAGCAGGTCGAGATTGCCTTCGCGGTGGACTGTCGCCATTCGGAGGTTCCTTTCTAGCGGCTAGCTGAGAACGTGTTGCCGGCGCGAGGCCTGACGTCGGATCGAGGCCCGGCTCAGGCCGATGCGGCCGGTGCGGACGAGCTCCTTCACCCCGTGCGGGCGGACGAGCTCCTCGAAGGAGTCTATGTCCTCGGGGGAGCCCGTGATCTCGAACACCATCGCGTCCGCGCCGAGGTCGGCGACCCGCGCGTGGAAGACGTCCGCGAGCGCCATCAGCTCGGCGCGCTTCTCGGGCGGCGCCGCCACCTTGATCAGCGCGAGCTCCCGCTCAACGGACTCCCCCGGCTCGAGCTCGGTCACGCGCAGGACGTTCACGAGCTTGTGCATCTGCTTCTCGATCTGCTCGAGCGTGTGCTGCTCGCAGTCGACGCGGAGGGTGATGCGCGAGACGTCCGGGCGCTCGGTCGGCCCGACGGCGAGCGAGTCGATGTTGAACCCGCGGCGCGCGAAGAGGCTCGTGACGCGCATGAGCGCGCCCGGCTTGTTCTCGACGTGTACCGAGATGGTGTGCCTCATCCGCCTGGTCGCCTTCTCGCGAGCGAAGCGATGCGACTAACTCGACTCCGCGGAAAATGCGGAGCATTTTTCGCGGAAAGAATCATCGGAACGCCTCCTCCGTCGTCTCTTCCTGAAACTCGATCATGTCGAGCGCCGCCGCTCCGGCCGGGATCATCGGGAAGCACTGCTCTCGCGGGTCGACGCGGGCGTCGACGACGGCCGTGCGACCGAGCGAGAGCGCCTCCGCGAGCACGCCCTCGAGCTCGTCCTCCGACGAGACCGTGTAGCCGGCCGCGCCGTACGCCTCGGCGAGCTGGGAGTACTCGGGGATCTGGTGCGTCAGGTGCACCTGCGAGAGGCGGTCCTCGAAGAACATGTTCTGCCACTGCTGCACCATGCCGAGGTAGCCGTTGTTGACGATGACGACGACGATCGGGAGGTTCTCCAGGACCGCGGTCGCAAGCTCCTGGCAGGTCATCTGGAAGCAGCCGTCGCCGTCGATGCAGACGACGGTGGCGTCCGGCCGGGCCGCCTTCGCGCCGACCGCTGCAGGAAGGCCGTAGCCCATGGTGCCGAGGCCGCCCGAGGTGATGAACGTCCGCGGGCGGTCGCAGCGGACGTACTGCATGGCCCACATCTGATGCTGGCCTACGCCCGTCGTCCAGATCACGTCGTCGCGGCCGGCTGTGAGCCCCTGGAGCGCCTCGACGACGGCCTGCGGCTTCAGGTACTCGCCCGTCTTCGAGTACCGGAGCGGGAACTCGTCGCGCCAGTCGGCGATCTGCTTGAGCCAGGCCTCCGTCTTCGAGGGGGCTCCGGCGGCGTCCAGCCTGCGCAGCTCGGCCGAGACATCGGCGATGACCTGCTTCAGCGGCCCGACGACCGGGATGTCCGCGTCGCGGAGCTTCCCGATCTCCGCCGCGTCGATGTCGAGGTGGATGACCGTCGCACCCGGCGCGAACGCCGAGAGCTTCCCGGTGACCCGGTCGTCGAAGCGTGAGCCGCAGGCGATGAGGAGATCGGACTTGTTCATCGCGAAGTTCGACCACTTCGGGCCGTGCATGCCGGGCCAGCCGAAGTGGAGCTCGTGCGTCTCCGGGAAGGCGCCCTTGCCCATGAGCGTCGTGACCACGGGAATGCGCCAGAGCTCGGCGAGCTCCCGGAGCTCGGCGGTCGCCTCGCCGTTGAGCGTGCCGCCGCCGACGTAGAGGACAGGCTTTTCCGCCGCGGCGATCGCCTTCGCGGCCTCCTTGATCTGCTTGGGGTGGCCGCGTCGCGGCGGCTTCCAGCCGGGCAGATCGACCTCGTCGGGGTACTCGAAGTCGATTGCCGCCTCCTGGATGTCGCGCGGGACATCGACGAGGACTGGCCCGCAGCGGCCGGTGCGGGCGATGTGGAAGGCCGCCTTCATCACGTGCGGGATCTCCTCGACGTGCTGGACGAGCCAGGAGTGCTTGACGATCGGGATCGTGACGCCGGTGATGTCGCACTCCTGGAAGGCGTCCGTGCCGATCAGGTGCGTGCGCACCTGGCCGGTGACGCAGACGAGCGGGGTCGAGTCCATCCAGGCGTCTGCGATGGCAGTGACGAGGTTCGTCGCGCCCGGTCCCGACGTCGCCATGGCGACGCCGACCTTGCCCGAGGCGCGCGCGAAGCCCTCGGCCATGTGGCCGGCGCCCTGCTCGTGGCGGGCGAGGACGTGCCGGACGGTCGTGCCTCGCGCGAAGGCGTCGTAGATCGGGAGGATCGCCCCGCCGGGGATCCCGAAGCACACGTCGACGCCTTCCGCTTCGAGCGCCCGCAGGACCGCATCGGACCCGAGCATTTTCGCCATCTAGCAGTCATCTCCTGAGCAGGTCGTGTTCACCGGCCGCGAAAAGCGAGCAGTGCAAGGACGCAGTGAGCGTTCGTAGCCGGAGGCTACGGGCGCGACCGAGGACGCCGCAATGCGACGCTTTGCAGCGCGCCGGGGAAGGCGAGATGTGAAGGAGGGGGCCGCTATCAAAAGCTACCTCACCTCCGCGTAGAACTCCGTGTCCGTCCGCGCGCCCGGGAGCTCGGCGAGGAGGACGTCCATGAACTCACGTGTCGTCGAGGCCGCTCCCGCCTCGAGCATGTCGGGCGTCCGAGCCGAGCCGAGCGCGGCCGTGACGGCGCCTTCAAGGGTACGCGCCGCCGCCCGCCGGCCAAGCCCCTCGGCGAGCATGAGCGCGGCCGCCAGGAGAACGCCGCTCGGGTTCGCCACCCCCTGGCCGGCGATGTCGGGGGCCGAGCCGTGCGTCGGGCCGAAGATTCCGGGGCCGAGCTCCGAGAGCCGCCCCGAGGCGACGACCCGGGGCCTGTCGTCTCCGAAGGCGGCCATCTTCGAGAGCGCCTCTGCGAAGACCGCCTCGGTGACCAGGACGTCTACGCGGTCGGGCGCGTGCGCGAGGAGCGGGAGCGCGTCCTCGAGCGCGAGCTCCTCGACGATGACGCCGGCGTGGCGCTCGGCGGCGGCCCGGAAGAGCGCCCGCCACGCGGCGTCCGAGCCGACGGAGGCGACGTGCGCCTTGCGCGTGCGCGCAACCTGGAAGGCCCGCTCCACGGTCCAGGCGCCGGCCTCGTCGACGAGCGGGCTGAAGATGGCGAGGTCGGCCCCAGCCGCAACGACGCGCTGGACGCGCCAGGTGAGGTCCAGATCGGCCTTCACGTCCTCGAGCCCCGGCTCCTTCGTCGCGACGACGAGCACCGCGTCGGCGGCGTGCACAGCCTCGCGCGTCGCCGCCGGGAACGACCGCCCGAACCGCCGCACCGCGTCCCCGCCGAAGGGCACGTGCCATTCCTCGAGCGCGAACCCGTGCAGGCCGGAGACGGCCGCGAGCGCGCGGCTCGCCTCGGCCATGAGCTCGGGGCCGATGCCGTCGCCCGCGAGGCACGCGACCGTGTAGAGGCGCTTACTCACCGCGCGTGGATTCCTTCGAAGAAGTCTTTCAGGCTCATGTGCTTCCACGAGTCTGCCAGCAACTCGAAGATCGTGATCCTGCGGCGATGCAATCGGTTCTCCTCCTCCTTCTTCGCCCCGCTCGCCGAGCGGGGACGTAGCTCTGGTGTCGTCTGGGTCGGCGTGTGCGCCGGTTCACGGCGCGTCGGTCGAATCCTCCCCCTAGCGGGGGAGAAGGCCGAGAACGAGGACGGTGTCGAGGCGAGCGTCAAGTCCCCCGCAGGGGACGATGCGAAAGATGAAGGCCTCACACCTCACGGTTTCCTCAGTGTGGGGAAGGCCTCGGCCTGTGTCAAGACAAGAATGGCAATGCCATTGCCCTTGACGAAAGGGCGCTTTGGCCGTAACGTCCATATCTCGATGAAGCGCGCGGCCACGTCGTCCAGCTCGAGCTTCCGCGTCGCCGCGCGCAAGCGTCTGCGCTAG
>JBGPNP010000084.1:0-9130 GCA_041487575.1 Gaiellaceae bacterium
CCGTGCTCGAGGTCGACGACGTTCATCGTCCCGCCGCGGCCGCCGTTCAGGCCGGTCTCTTTCCCGAGGAGCTCGGCGAAGAGCGGCTCCGGCTTGGAGCCCATTGCGAGGCAGGCGCCGTGGCCGCGGTACGTCGCCGCGATCATGTCGCCGCGCTCGAGCGCCGAGCAGACGCCGACCGCGATGCCCTCCTGGCCCTGGTAAAGGTGGGTCGTCCCTTCGATCTCGTTGGAGAGGAAGAGGCGGAAGATCTCATCCTCGAAGAGGCGGATGCGGAGCATGGACGCATACATGCGCGCCAGCTCATCCTGTGCGACCGGCATGCCGGCCGGGCTCGTCTCGATCGACATCGACGCTCCTAAACTCGGTTCTGTCGGGCCTGAAAGCTGCCGGCTCCGACCTTACCGCGCGGACGCGATCCAGGCCATTGCAATCGTTACCAGGATGCGGTATGGATTCCGCCGGGTCGCGTGCGCCACCCTCGCGCGGACCCGTGCCCAGGCAAGGAGGGAGGAGAGGAGACCCGATGGCCCAGGAAGCAAAGATCTGCCGCGGGAGCTGGTGCTTCGCGTTCGGCTTCGACAAGATGGCGACCCTTGAGCAGGCGGCCACCGTGCTCTCGGTGTTCGGCTACGACGGCATCGAGCTCGGAGGCTTCTTCGACCACGCGACCGTCGAGCGCTACCCCGGCAAGGAGAGCCGGAAGAAGCTCAAGGCCTGGCTCGACTCGCTCGGGCTCGAGATCGCGGGCATCGCCCCCGGGCCCTACGGGGACCTCTTCCGCCTTCCCTGGGCGACCGGCTCGCAGGACGTCTACGACGAGTACATCCGCTACTTCGAGAGCTACCTCGAGCTCGCGGCCGACATGGAGATCCCCGGCATGCGCGTCGACCCGGGCGCGGCCGGGCCGCTCGCCTACGGCTCGGACTACAACGCCGTCTGGGACCGCGTCGTGCGGACGTACCAGCACCACGCCGAGAAGGGCGCCGAGGTCGGCTGCGTCATGCTCTGGGAGCTCGAGTCCTTGCAGCCGTTCAACAAGCCCTCCGAGACGGTGAAGATGCTCGAGGACGTCGGGCACCCGAACTTCAAGATCATGTACGACACGGGCCACTTCCAGGCGTGCGGCGTCATCGGGCACAACCACGTCCAGCCGGCCGAGACGCTCCCGAACCAGATCGAGTTCTTGAAGATGCTCCCGAAGCACTCGATCGGGCACATCCACTACTGCGACACGGACATGAACACGTGCCTGAACATGTTCGGGACGAAGTCGAACTTCGGCGAGGGCATCATGGACTTCGAGGTTCTGACGCCTCTCCTCGCCGATCTCTACGACGGCGTCTGGTGGGCGGTGGACTCGATCCCGATGGGCTCGAAGTCCTGGCAGGACACCTGGGACGGGATCATCACCCTGAACGACCTGCTCGACCGGCATGTCCGCAACAGGGTGACCGCCGGCGCCGCCGGCTAAGGGGGTCAGATGAAGGCAGCAGTCTTCTACGAGGCGGAGGACCTCCGGCTCGAGGACGTTCCCGAGCCTGAGGCCGGTCCGGACGAGGTCGTCGTCAGGGTGCTCGCCTGCGGCTTCTGCGGCTCGGACATCGAGTACTACTTCGGCAAGAGCCCGCTCGGGACGCCGACCGGCAAGGGCCCGCTCGTGCTCGGGCACGAGATCTGCGGCGAGGTCGTCCAGGCCGGGAAGCTCGCCGAGCAGTACGGCCTCGCGGAAGGAGATCGCGTCGCCCTCAACCCCGTCCAGAGCTGTAACGCGTGCAACGCGTGCCGCTCCGGCGGGCTCCAGTTCTGCGAGAACCTCACGGTGCTCGGCGTGACGATGAACGGCGGCTTCGCCGAGTTCGTGAAGACGAAGATCGCGCACGCCTACAAGCTTCCGGCCTCGCTTACGAACGAGCAGGGCGCCTTCGTCGAGATGCTCTCGTCTGCCGTCTACGCGGTCGGGCGCGCGGAGGTCGAGTCCGGGAACTTCGCCGTCGTCTCCGGCCCGGGGCCGGTCGGCCTCGCCATGGTGCAGCTCTTGAAGAACGAGGGGGCACGGGTCGCCATCGTGGGCACCCGCGACTACCGGCTCGAGGTCGCGAAAGCGGTCGGCGCGGACCTGGCCTGGAATGTCAAAGACCCGTCCTCGCCCTACTGGACCTCGGACCTCGCCCAGGCGATCAAGGACGCGAACGACGGCGCGCTCGCCGACCGCGTCCTCGTCGCCACGGCGTCGGTCGCGGCGAACCAGCAGGCGGTCGAGATCTCCGGCAACCGCTCGGTCGTCGTGCTCATGGGGCTTGCCGGGCCGAACGACGCGATCTCGGTGCCGCTGCTCTCGAACCTCTACCAGGACAAGACGATCCGGTTCTCGATTCTCTACCCGCTCCAGTGGCCGAAGACCATCCGGCTCCTCGAGGGCCGCAAGGTCGACACGTCGAGGATCATCACGCACTCGGCCTCGCTGGACGGGATCGCTCCTGCCATCCAGCGGGTGCTCAACCGTGAGGACGCGGTCGTCAAGACCGTCATCAAGCCCTAGCGACTGGAGACCCGATGGCCGAGCCGAAGTTCTCCGTCTCCGAGATCACGACGTTCCACCAGACGTTCGAGCAGGATCTCGCGTGCTACCGCCAAGCGGGAGCCGAGGGGATCGGGATCTGGGAGTTCAAGCTGCCCGAGGCGCCCGACGCGGAAACTGTGGCGAAGCTCAGGGACTCGGGGCTCAAGGCGACCACCGTCATCCCGGGAGTCCTCTCGATCTGGCCGGTGCCCTTCCCGGGCCCGACCGACCCGAGAGAGCGGACCGAGGCGCTCTGCGCCGCGATCCGCCGCTTCGCTCCCTTCGAGCCGGAGGTCATCCTCTGCGTCACCGGGCACCCGGGCGACGCGGAGCCGGTCGAGGCACGGCGGGTGCTCGTCGAGGGCCTGCGCAGGGCGGCGCGGGTCGCGGCCGAGTACGGGCTGACGCTCGGGCTCGAGCCGCTCCACCGCAAGGTCTACGGCCACTGGTCCGTGATCGGGACGATCCCCGAGACGATCGCGCTCATCGACGAGGTCGGCGAGCCGAACGTGGGGCTCCTCTACGACGTCTACCACCTCTGGGACACGGACGACGTCCTCGAGCACACCGTCCGCCACGGGAGCCGGATCGTCCCGAGCGTCCACATCTGCGACTGGCGCGCCGAGACCCGCAACGACTTCGACCGCGCCCTCCCGGGCGACGGGATCATGGACCTGCCCGCGATCTTCGGCGCCCTCGAGGCCGGCGGCGTCGTCGGCTGGTTCGACCTCGAGATCTTCTCGGACGACGGCACGTTCACCGACAAGGACTTCGAGGACTCGCTCTGGAAGCAGGATCCTGTCGACGTCGTCAGGCGCGGCAAGGCCGGGTTCGAGAAGGCCTGGGCGGCGAGGATGGTCCCCGCGTGAGGCTCGAGGGCAAGGTCGCCCTGGTCACGGGGGCGGCGCACGAGCGCGGGATCGGCCGCGGTATCGCCCTCGCCCTCGCCGAGGAAGGGGCCGACGTCGCGGTCAACGACGTCGCCTATGAGGACATGGGTCAGGATCTCGTTCGGCAGATCGAGGCGATGGGCCGCCGGGCGGGCTTCTACAGGGCGAGCGTCGCCGACCGCGCGGAGGTGGACGCCATGATCGCCCGCGTCCGCGCCGACCTCGGCGGGCTCGACGTCGTCTGCTCGAACGCAGGCGTCGCCGACTGGCAGGCGTTCACCGAGATCACCGAGGAGAGCTTCGACCGCATCGTCGGCGTCAACCTGACCGGGGCGTTCAACGTCGGCCAGGCGGCGGCGAAGGCGATGGTCGAGGCCGGGGCGGGCGGGCGGATCGTCTTCACCTCGTCGGTCCACGCGCAGATGGGCTTCCCGTCGATGGCGATCTACGGAGCGACGAAGCAGGGCGTCCGCGCGCTCGCCGAGACCATGGCGATCGAGCTCGCCGAGCACGGGATCCTCGTCAACCACATCGGCCCGGGCTGGGTGAAGTCGATCCTGAACGACCGCTCGCCGGGCCTGCAGACTCCCGAGGACGAGGCGGCGACGCTGAAGCTCATCCCGATCCCGCGCCCGGCCGAGCCACGGGAGATGGGGCGGGCGGTCGTCTACCTCTGCTCGTCGGACGGGGACTACGTCACGGGTGAGTTCCTGCGCGTGGACGGCGGCTTCGTGGTCGGCAAGTTCTAGTGGCTCGTCCGGCAACATCCTCCGGGCTTCTGACGGCGCAAAGACTGCGCCACGCCACGTCCTCAGTCGCGCCCATGCTCTCTAGCATGAGCGCTCCCTGCGTCCTTGCCTGGCTGGCTTTGCACTCGCCAGAAGCACGGCAATGTCACCGGACGAGCCACTGATGCCCAACGTCACCGTCACAGGCGTCCCCGAGCCGACCGGCGGCGTGATCGCCCGGCTTCTCGGCGAGCGGGCCACCATCGACACGATCGTCGCGGGCGCCGGCGAGACGCCGGTGGCGCCCTTCCTCGAGCTCACCCAGGCGGACTGGGACGGCATGGTCACGGGGATCAAGGCCGCCTTCAAGGCCGCGCAGCGCATGGCCGCGTCCTTCGTCGAGCGCGGCGAGCCCGGGCGGATCGTCCTCGTCTCGTCGATCGCGGCCGTGCGACCGGTCCAAGGGGCGGCGCTCGCGGCCACCGCGGGCGGCTTCCTGACGACGCTCGCCCAGGTCGCCGCGGTCGAGCTCGGGCCGCAACGGGTCACCGTCAACGTCGTGGCGCCCGGCTTCGTTTCCGACGAGCGCTTCGCCGACGCGACCCCGATCGGGCGCCCGCCCGCTCCGGAAGACGTCGCCGAGGCGTGCGCCTTCCTCGCTTCCGAGGCCGCGGCGGGAGTAACCGGCGCGGTCGTCCCCGTCGACGGCGGCTTCTGGATCACGAAGTCGCCCGGCGGCAGCCCGCTCCTGAGGTAGCCGTATGCGCCTCCGCGCGACGCTCGTGGGGCGCGCGCAACTGCGAGATGCACTTCGCGCCGGCCCTTCGCGGCGAGGCGGAGCCCTTCCGGGGCATGACCATGCCCACCTTCCTGCCCGAGACGGGCTAACCTGCTCGGATCGTCCAACGAGGAGAACAGATGCTCGAACCTGACGGACTCCACGGAGTCATCCCGGCGATCCCGACACCCTTCACCGCCGACGGGCGCGCCGTCGACGAAGGAGCGCTCCGCCGCATCGTCCGCCACGTCGTCGACGGCGGCGTGCACGGGATCATGACCACCGGCGGCACCGGCGAGTTTCCCCACCTCTCGCGCAAGGAGCGGAGCCGGGTGACGGAGATCGTCGTCGCCGAGGCGGCAGGTGCCGTCCCCGTCTACGCGGGCACGGCAGCCTGCGCGACCTGGGAGGCGATCGCGCTCATGGAGGACGCCGCCGCGGCCGGCGCGGACGCCGCCATCCTCACACCGCCCTTCTACTTCCGGATCCCGGACGCGGAGCTCTTCGGCCACTTCGAGGCCGTCGCCGCGGCGGGGATCCTCCCGGTCGTCGTCTACAACAACCCGCTCTACACCGGGAACAACCTCGGGCCGGGCCTGATCGCATCGCTCATGGAGGTCGACAACGTCATCGGGCTCAAGCAGTCGAACGACGATCTCGGTCAGCTCGTCGAGGCCCTGCGGCTCGCGGAGGGCACGGGCCGCTCGCTCCTCACCGGCATCGACAGCCAGTTCTACGCCGCGCTCTCCGTCGGCGCGCGCGGGATCTTCTCGACGGCGGCGGCGATCGTCCCCGCGGAGATGGTCAGGCTCTGGGATCTCGTCCGGGCGGGCGACCACCCAGGAGCGCTCGCGCAGCACCAGCGGCTCCAGCCGCTCAACCGCTTCCTCGAGTACGACCCCGGCTACGTCTCGCCGACGAAGGAGGCGCTGACGATGATGGGCCTCGACTGCGGCCCCGTGCGCCGGCCGTTGCCGGACTTCCCGGATGCCGAGCGCCCGGCCCTGCACGAGGCGCTCGCGCACCTCGGCGTCCTCGAGGCGGTGTCCGCATGAGTCATCCGCGAACAATGCTCCGCATTCTTCGCGGAGCGATCGTGTCCCTTCGCTTCGCTCGGGAGGAAGCCGGGGGGAAGGTCCTCCGATGAAGCTCGTCACCTTCCAGGCCGGAGCGCGGCGCGCCCTCGGCGCCGTCGAAGGCGCGCGCGTCGTCGACCTCCAGCTGGCCTACGCGCGCTATCTCGCCGACGTCGAGGGGGACCCGCGCGCAGCCGAGATCGCAGCCGTGCGCATCCCTCAGGACATGGTCGCCTTCGTCGCCGGCCTCGAGCCCTCCTGGCGCGCCGCGGAGCATGCGGTCGCCTACGGCGCCGGGCTCGACGAGGTCACTCACGACCTCGATGCGGTGAAGCTCCTCGCTCCCATCGTTCCGCCGGTGATCCTCAACTCCGGCCAGAACTACTGGGATCACCGCGACGAGAAGCCGCCGGTCGACCAGCACGACCCGGAGTTCTTCCTGAAGACGCCGCTGGCCGTCATCGGCCCCGACGAGCCGGTGATCCTCGACCCGGTCGTGACGCAGAAGCTCGACTACGAGGTCGAGCTCGGCGTCATCATCGGAAAGCCGGGCCGCCATATCCCTCGCGAGCGCGCGCTCGAGCATGTCTTCGGCTACACGGTCACGAACGACATCACCGCCCGCGACCGCCAGGCCGTCCCCCACCCCGAGGGCGGCTTCGAGTACCGGCTCGGCCCCGGGAAGAACTTCGACACCTCGGCACCGATCGGGCCGTGGATCGTCACGCGCGACGAGATCCCCGACCCCCAGGGCCTCGGCCTCCGCACGTACGTGAACGGCGAGTTGCGGCAGTCCAACTCCACGGCGAAGATGATCTGGGACGTCGCCACGATCGTGTCGTTCTTCTCCGACTTCTACACACTGCAGCCCGGAGTTCTCCTCGAGACGGGAACCCCGGGCGGCACAGCATGGGCGACCGATCCCGAGATCGGAGGCAAGGCCTACGAGCGCGGCGACGTCAAGCGGGGCGGCTACATGCAGCCGGGCGACGTCGTCACCGTCGAGATCGACGGCATCGGCACGCTCACAAACCCGATCGTTGCCGCCGCGGACGTTGCGGAGGCGCGAAAGGAGGGGGTCGGAGCGCAGATGGGCGGTTGACCAGGAGCACGACGTATCGACAGGAGGTCAGCATGGCACACGCAATACTGGAGAAGGCCCCGACGCTCTTCCTCAACGCGAAGCTCATCGACGGGAACGGCGGCCCGCCGGTCGAGAACGCGGCGGTCAGGGTCGAAGGCAACAAGATCACCCACGTCGGCAAGACCTCCGACTGGGGAGAGAACCCGGACGGCAACCAGCGGGTCATCGATCTGCAGGGGAAGGTCCTGATGCCGGGCCTCACGGAGGGCCACTTCCACTGCTCGTTCTGGGGCGTGCGGGAGCTCCCCGACCTCGACCTGAAGCTCCCGGCCGAGCGGACGACCGTGTACGCGGCGCTCAACCTCGAGCTCGCCCTCCGCTGCGGCTACACCTCCGTGGCGAGCGCGGGCGCTCTGCACCGGATCGACGTCACGCTCCGGGAGATGGTCAACGAGGGCATCATCCCCGGCCCACGCATGGCCGCCTCCGGGCGCGACATCTGCGCCACGTCGGGCATGCTCGACTGGAACCCGTCCTTCTGGAAGCTCGGCATGGACGGCCTCGCGATCTTCGCCGACGGCGTCGAGGAGGTGCGCAAGGCGGTCCGCCAGAACATCCGCGAGGGCTGCGACGTCATCAAGCTCTACGTCACGGGTGAGGGTCTCCTCCGGCCGGGCATGCCGCCCGAGGAGACGATGTACTCCTTCGAGGAGATCGCAGTCGCCGTGGACGAGGCGCACAAGCGCAACCGCCAGATCGCGGCGCACGTCCGCGGCAACGACGGCGTCAAGATCTGCGTCAAGGCCGGCATCGACGTCATCGAGCACGCGACCTACGCCGACGACGAAGCGATCGGGCTGATCGCCGAGCAGAAGGAGCGGATCTTCGTCGTCCCGGGCCTCGGCTACCACTGGGGCATTCTCGAGCGCGGTGTCGCCTGCGGCATCCCGCCTGACGTCCTGGACTTCACGCAGTACCAGGACGAATGGGAGCGCGGGTGCGTGGCGATGGACAAGCTCCGCAAGGCCGGCGTCCGCGTCATCCCGGGCGGCGACTACGGCTTCGTGTGGTGCCCGCACGGCGAATACGCGAAGGACATCGAGCTCTTCGTCACCGACATGGGCTTCTCGCCCATGGAGGCGATCGTCGCCTCCACGAAGCACGGCTCGCAGCTCATGCGGATGGAGGCCGAGATCGGGACGATCGAGGCGGGCAAGCTCGCCGACATCCTCGTCGTGGACGGCGACCCGCTCGAGAACATCGCGATCTTCCAGGACCGCTCGAAGCTCGCGCTCGTGATGAAGGACGGCAAGGTCTACGTCAACACCCTCGGGTTGCCGCAGGAGCTGAGGGTGCTGCCCGACTACGCGATGGAGATCGAAGTCGCCCAGCGCGCCAAGGCCGGCATCCCGACGATGCCGACCGCGGCCGAGGTGCAGCACTAATCGCGTATCTGACCGGTCGTAGGGGCGAGGCGTGCCTCGCCCCTACGACTGGCAGGAGGGGAGATGCCCGAGATCGAGGTCAACGGTGTGCGGACGCACTACGAGGACAGCGGGTCAGGCACTCCGCTCGTCCTCGCGCACGGTCTAGGCGGCTCGACCGAGCTCTGGAAGCACGTCGCCGGGCCGCTCGCTGAGGACTTCCATGTCGTGGCGTACGACCTCCGCGGCTCGGGTCGAAGCGAGTCGCCGCCGGGGCCGTACTCGCTTCCGCAGCTCGTGGCCGATCTCGACGGTTTGGTCGAGGGGCTCGGCCTGGGGCGTGTCCTCCTCATGGGCCACTCGATGAGCGGGTCGCTCGTGCTCGCCTACGCCGCAGCCCACCCGGAGAAAGTGCTCGGGGTGGTCGGCGTGGGCGCGCCGTCCGAGATCCCCGACGCCGGTCGCGAGGGCCTGCGCGCGCGCGCAGACACAGTCGAGTCGCACGGGATGAGCGCCGTCGCCGAGACGGTGGCGACGAACGGCATGGCCCCGTCGTTCCGCGAGGCGCATCCAGACGAGTTCCGGGC
>JBGPNP010000085.1:0-9099 GCA_041487575.1 Gaiellaceae bacterium
CCGTGCGAATCGGCGATCTGATCACCGACCTCGTGCGGACGCACGCGCCCGGCCGGGACCCGGAGCCCGAGGTCGCCCGGGCGCTCGAGCTCGTCCAGCTTCCCTCCTCCCGCGACTTCCGGCGGCGCTTTCCCCATCAGCTCTCGGGCGGGCAGCAGCAGCGCGTCGTGATCGCGGCCGCTCTCGTCTGCCGGCCGCCGCTGGCCGTTCTCGACGAGCCGACGACGGGACTCGACGGCGTCACCCAGGCTCGTCTCCTCGAGGAGATCGCCCGGCTCCAGAAGGAGATGGCGCTCGCGATCGTCTACGTCTCCCACGACCTCGCCGTCGTGGCCTCGCTGGCCGACCGGATCGCGGTCATGTACGCGGGCCGCGTGGTCGAGGACGGTCCCGCTGCGGACGTCCTCGCGTCGCCGCGCCACCCCTACACCTGGGGCCTGCTCTCCTCCGTCCCCGATCCCGGTGCGCCGCGGGTCCTTCGTAGCATCCCCGGAGTCGCGGTCGGCTTGGGCGAGCGGCCGGCGGGCTGCTCGTTCGCACCGCGCTGTCCGCTTCGCGTCGCGGCATGCACGAAGGCGGTGCCGCCGCTCGACGCGATCGAGCCGGGCCGGCGCGTCCGCTGCTTCGAGTGGCGGCGGACGCCGCCACTCGTCAGAGAAGCCCGCAGCCTCGTGGCCGCCGTCGCGACTGCGGCGCCCCTTTTCGTCAGCGAGTCCCTTCGGGCCGAGCACGATGCCGGGCCGGATACCGTCGTCGCCTGTCGGGACGTCTCGTTCACGATCTCGACCGGCGAGTGTGTCGCGCTGGTCGGGGAGTCCGGCAGCGGGAAGACGACGATCGCCCGCTGCGTCGCAGGACTGCACCCGCCCGCGCGCGGGCGCCTCCTGCTCGACGGAGCGGAGCTCGCTCCGCTGGCCCGCGACCGCTCGAAGGAAGCGAGGCGCCGGATCCAAATCGTCTTCCAGAACCCGAACGACTCGCTCAACCCCCGCCACCGCGTCGCTCAGTCGATCGCGAGGCCCGCGCGCCTCCTGCGCGACCTCTCCCGGGCCGCGGCGGAGGCGGAGGTCTCCGAGCTGCTCGAGCGCGTCCGCCTGCCCGCCCGGCTGGCACAGCGCTTCCCCGGGGAGCTCTCCGGGGGCGAGCGCCAGCGGGTTGCGATCGCGCGGGCGCTCGCGGCCAGGCCGGAGCTCGTCGTCTGCGACGAGATCACGTCTGCCCTCGACGTGTCTGTGCAGGCGGCGGTGCTCGAGCTCCTCGCCGAGCTGCGGCAGGAGCTCGGTCTTGCGCTCCTCTTCATCACCCACGACCTGGGCGTCGTCGCCTCCGTCGCCGACCGGGTGCTCGTCCTCGAGGACGGCCTCATCTGCGAGGAGGGGCCGGTCGGCCCGCTCCTGTCACGCCCCCAGCACGAGTACACCCGGCGTCTCGTCGCAGCCGCGCCGAGCCTCGTCGAGGCGGCGGTTCAGAGCTGACCCGGGAGCAGGGCGAGGCCGGCGGCGTCGGTCTCGAGCTCCCAGAGCGTTCCGGTCCGCTCCGAGGCTTCGATCTCGGCGGTTCCAACAGCGGTCACGTAGAGGAGCGACCCTGCGAAGGCGCAGTTCGTCGGCCACTCGCCGAGCTCGAGCTGGTCGAGCAGCTCGCCGTCCGGCGAGAGCACCGTCACGCCGCCCGAGGTAGTCGTGCAGACGAAGAGGCGTCCGTCCCCCGCGACCGCCATTCCGTCCGGCACGTACCCCTCGGGGAGCTCGCACACGGTCGTCGGCGAGCCGTCGTCGAGGCGGCGGACCCGCCGTGCCATCGACTCCGTCCAGAGGAGCCGTCCCTCGGCGTCGAAGGCGATCCCGTTCGGGTAGACGTCCGGGAGCTCGAGCAGCATCTCTCCGCCGGAGGCGGTAACGGCGAAGAGCCTCCCCGGCGACCTGACGTCGAACCGGTCGTCGAACTCCGAGCCGGAGTCCGTGAAGTAGAGCCGGCCGTCAGGCCCGAAGGCCAGGTCGTTCGGCCCGTAGAGCGTGTGCCCCGCCACCTCCGAGCACAGGAGCTCGGCGGCCCCGTTCTCGCGCACCCGTTGAATGCCCGAGACGGCGCTCGTGTCGCCGCTCCCGGGGACGTTGCCGCCCTGCGTGACGTAGATCGCTCCGTCCGTCCCGAGCACCGCCCCCCACGGGGACCCGCCCGTGCGGGCGAAGGGGCTGACGGCTCCCCGCTCGTACAACCAGAGATCCGCCTTGTTGCAGTCGCAGAAGACGAGCCGGCGGTCGGGCAGCATCACTGGGCCCTCGGAGAACCCGAGGCCGGAGGCGAGCGGCCGCGCCGTCATGGCGTGAGGATGTCGAAGGCCTGGGTGGGTGTCAACGCGGTCTCACCAGTAGACGGAGAGGCGGGTCTCCTCGCGGGCGATCATCTCGAGGAGAGCCGGATGGCCCGACCGCGTCGCCTCCAGGGCCCGGAGGATCGCGGGGCGGATCTCCTCGGGCCTCGTGACGGTCTCCGAGTAGGCTCCGAGCCCTTCGGCGACCTTCGCGTAGTCGCCGCTCAGGTACTTCGAGCCGTACCGCTCGGTGGCGATCGGTAGGTAGTTCTCGTACCCGGTCATGGCCGAGTTGTTGAGGACGATCGTCAGGGTGCCGACCCCCGCTCGGACCGCGGTCTCGAGATCCATGCCGGTCATGCCGAAGGCGGCGTCGCCCATGACGTTCACGACGCTCCAGTCGGGCCGGGCGAGTTTCATCCCGATCGCGAGGCCGAGCGAGTAGCCGAGCTGGGTCGAGTGGCCCCAGCCCATGTAGCCGAGCGGTGTCAGCGGCTCGAAGAACGGCGCCATCTGGTCGCGGGGGTGCCCGGAGTCGTGGGTCACGATCGAGGCGCGCCGGTCGATCGCGTGCATGAGCTCCCAGACGACCCGGTACGGGTTGAGCGGCACCTCGTCCGAGGTCAGGAGCGGCAGCCACTGCGCTCGCCAGGCTGCCTTGACCGCGGCGATCTCCCCGGTCGGATCTCCCCCGGCCGGCCGCCGCCCGCCGGCGAGCTGCCGCTCGGCTTCGGCGACCATCTCCTCGAGCACGAGCTTCGCGTCTCCGAGCACGGCGTGCTCGATTGCGTAGTCCTTGCCGAGGTCGCGGTCGTCGACCGTCGACTGGACCACCCGGCAGCCGTCGGGGATCGGCGCGGCCATCCACCACCTCGTCAGGCTCGACCCGACCGAGAAGAGCGTGTCCGCGCGGCGGAGGAAGTGGTCGACCATCGCGGTCGTCGAGAGACCGCTCATGCCGAGCGCGAGCGGGTGATCCTCGGGCAAGGCGCCCTTGCCGTTCATCGTCGTCATGACCGGGACCCGCAGGAGCTCGGCGAGCCGGCTCAGCTCGTGCTCGGCCTCGGCCTGGTGGACGCCGCGGCCGGCGAGCACGAGCGGCCTCTCTGCGTCGAGGAGCATGCCGACCGCCCGCCACACGTCGGCCGGGTCGGGCCCGGTTCGCCGCACGGGAACGACCGAGTAGAGGAGGGCCGAATCGCCCATCTCCTCGGCCGCAACGTCCGAGGGGAGCTCGAGCAGCACCGGGCCGGGCCTGCCCGTGCGGAGGGCGGTGAACGCCCGGCGCATGAGCTCCGGCACCCGGTCGGCGAAGTTGATCTGCGTGGCCCACTTGGTGACGTGCTGGAAGTTGGCAACGGCGTCGAAGACGGGCGGCACGTCGCGCCTCCGCCGCTCGCCGTAGCCCGGGATGACCAGGACGGGAATCGAGTCCGCGTACGCCTGCGCGACGCCGGCGAACGCGTTCTCGATGCCGGCGTCGTGCTGCATCGCGCACACCCCGATCCTGCCGCCGCCGGCGGCGCGGCTGAAGCCGTCGGCGATGTTGACGACGACGCGCTCGGAGCGGGCGACGACCGGCCGGATCTCCTCGGCGGCGCAGGCGTCGATAAGAGGGGTCTCTGGGAAGCAGCTCAGGAACTCGACGCCTTCGAGCTTCAGGATCCGGGCGAGCGCTTCCTTGCCAGTCACGGGCCGCACATCGTACGGCACCCGCGAGCCGCTTCTAGAATCCGGGCATGAGCGCGCCGGGTCTTTTCCGACCGCCGACGCCGTGGAACGAGCCGGCAAAGGACTATGCCCCCGGCTCGCCCGAACGCGCGAGCCTCAAGCGCCGCCTCGACGAGCTGCAGCGCGAGCGGCTCGAGATCCCCTGCGTCATCGGCGGCAAGGAGGTGCGTACCGGGAACCTCCGCCAGGCGGTCATGCCCCACGACAAGGGCCACGTCCTCGCCGACGTCCACCAGGGCGGCGCTGCCGAGGTCGAGCTCGCGATCGCCGCCGCCGCCGAGGCCTGGCAGAGCTGGAGCCGGCTCCCGTGGGAGGAGCGGGTGACGGTCTTCCTGCGCGCTGCCGAGCTCCTCTCGGGGCCGTGGCGCGACACGCTGAACGCGGCCACGATGCTCGGCCAGTCGAAGACCGTCCACCAGGCCGAGATCGACGCCGCCTGCGAGGTCTGCGACTTCTGGCGCTTCAACGCCGACTACCTCGTCCGTGTCTATTCGGAGCAGCCGGTCTCCTCGAAGGGCGTCTGGAACCGGCTCGAGTACCGGCCGCTCGAAGGCTTCGTCTTCGCGGTCAGCCCGTTCAACTTCACCGCCATCGGGGCGAACCTGACGGCCTCGCCCGCGCTCATGGGCAACACCGTCGTCTGGAAGCCCGCCTCGACGGCGATGGTCTCCGCCTACTACACGCTCAAGCTCCTCGAGGAGGCCGGCCTCCCGCCGGGGGTCGTCAACCTCGTCTACGGCTCCGGCGCGGCGATCGGCGATCCCGTCCTCGCGAGCCGCGACCTCGCGGGCGTCCACTTCACGGGCTCGACCTCCGTGTTCCAGGGCATCTGGAGGACGATCGGCCAGTCGATCGAGCGGTACAAGAACTACCCGCGGATCGTCGGCGAGACCGGCGGCAAGGACTTCATCGTCGCGCACCCCTCGGCGGACGCCGACGCCGTCGCGACGGCGATCCTCCGTGGCTCCTTCGAGTACCAGGGGCAGAAGTGCTCGGCCTGCTCGCGCGTCTACGCGCCCTCGAACCTCTGGCCTGAGATCCGCGCGCGGCTTGCCGGCGAGGTGGGGACGATCAAGATGGGCGACGTCTCCGACTTCTCGAACTTCATGGGCGCGGTCATCGACGCGGGCTCGCTCGAGACGCAGCGGCAGGCGATCGCAGAGGCGCGGGCGAACCCGCAGGCGGAGGTGCTCGTCGGCGGCGGCGTCGACGACTCGGAGGGGTACTTCGTCGAGCCGACGGTGATCGAGACGCGCGACCCCGGCTTCCGCCTCCTCCGCGACGAGCTCTTCGGGCCGGTCGTGACCGCGTACGTCTACCCCGAGGGCCGCTTCGAGGAGACGCTCGACCTCGTCGACCAAACGGCGCCGTACGGCCTCACTGGGGCGATCTTCGCCCAGGACCGCGCCGCGGTCGTGACGGCGCACGACAGGCTCCGCTACGCGGCCGGGAACTTCTACGTCAACGACAAGCCGACCGGCGCCGTCGTCGGCCAGCAGCCCTTTGGCGGCTCGCGGGCGTCAGGCACGAACGACAAGGCGGGCTCGATGTGGAACCTGATCCGCTGGACGAGCCCGCGCACGATCAAGGAGACGTTCGTCCCGGCGCGCGACTACCGCTACCCGTTCCTGGCGGAGGACGGTTCTTGAGAAGGGGCTCACGGGGAACCAGGGTTTCCCCCGTGCTTGTACTGCTACCCATTCCGGAGAGCGGTAACGCCTAGGCGGGCTGCGCGTCCGCCCGGCGCCGGACCGCTTTCAGCGAGCTCGCGAGCCGTTCTGGCTCGATCCGGTGCGGAGGGTCGAAGTGGTGGCGCTCCTCGAACACCTCGAGCTCGAAGTCGGAGAAGACCCTGCCGAGCCGCTTTGCGATCTCGCCGTACTGGTCGGGGTTGCTGAGCCCGCCGAGCGCGAAGTAGACGGGCCGGCGGAAGCGTTCCAGGGCCCGGCGGTCGAGGTCGTAGCTCTTGAAGGTGCGCATGAAGGCGCGGATGCCGGCCGGCCGCTTGGCCATCCACTGCGGCGGCTCGCCGGGCGGGCGAGGCGGCGGCTCGACCCCCGGCTTGAGGCCGAGCCGGAGAAAGGCTCCCATGAACTGCTCGGGCGGGAGCGCCTCGAGCCGCCCAAACTCCTGCCAGAGCGCGCGTTCGGCAGGGCTCAGGTCCCAGTTGCCCGCCCAGGCCGGCTCGAGCAGGCCGAGGCTCAGGAGCCGCTCCGGGTGAACGGCGGCGAACGCGAGCGCTGCCGCGCCTCCGCCTGAGTAGCCGACGAGTTGGAACCGCGCCCAGCCCCGTTCGTCCGCCTCGCGGAGCACACCTGCGACCTCGAGATCGAGGCTGTAGTCCTCCGGCGGCTCTGCGCGCGCATAGACCTCGAGATCCTTTGCCACCGCGTCGGTGTCGGCGCCGAGCGCCTCGATCAGGGAGCCGTAGGCGAGCTCCGCCGGAAGCACGCTTCCCGGCAGGAGGATCACGCGGAACGGCAACATGCGCCGGGCCCTACTGTGCGGGCACGACTGCGCGCAGGTCGATCACCCGCGCCGCCACCGGCTCGGACTTGCCCTTGAGCTCGAGCTCGATCGCCGCGGCGTCGGGGTAGCGTGCGCGCACCTCCCCGTAGACGCGCTCGGAGAGCACCATCTGCCCGGGCCCGGCGCAGCCCTGGAGCCGGCTCGCGGTGTTGACGACGTCCCCGAGCGCCGTGAAGTCCTTGACGACCTCGCTGGAGCCGACGTTGCCGACGAATGCGTTCCCGAAGTCAACGCCGATGCCGAGCGGGAGCCACGGCTCCTCCGGCCCTCCGTAGCCGGCGGCGCGGAGGAGCTCCTCGCCGGCCGAGACCATCCCCTCGATCGGCGGCTCGCTCATGAACGGCTCGATGAAGATCGCCATCACCTCGTCGCCGACCATCTTGTCGATGACCGCGTCGTGGCGCAGAAGGGCCTCCGCGGAGACCTCGTAGAAGCGACCGAGCAGGCGCGACACCTCTTCCGGCGACATCCTCTCGGCGAGGCTCGTGAAGCCCCGCACGTCCGCGAAGAGGATCCCGACCTCCCTCTCTTGGCCGCCGAGCGGGGCGTACTCGAAGCAGCGCTTGCAGATGTTGGGGTTCTTGCGCGAAGGGGAGAAGCCGAACGGCTTGAGCAGGCGCCCGACACCCCTGTAGGGCGAGCTGCAGACCTTGCACCGGGGCTCGGTCGGGAGCATCCGCATGAACCGGCGGATGTGGTGCAAGTGCCGAAGCTCGCTGTCGCGGAAGGTGTGCTCGCTCATGAGACTCCGCGGCATTCTCGCACGTTGCCGCGGTGTGGTAGGAAGCCGCGTGCGCGTCAACACCAATCTGCCCCGCCGTGTGCGCGAGCTCGAGCACGTCTGGATCCCGCTCTCCGACGGGACGCGCCTCGCCGCTCGGATCTGGCTCCCGGAGGACGCGGAGGAGGATCCGGTCCCGGCGATCCTCGAGTACATCCCCTACCGCAAGTCCGACTGGACGTGGGCGCGCGACGCGACGAGGCACCCCTATTTCGCCGGCCACGGCTACGCGGCAGTCCGGGCGGACATCCGCGGGACCGGCGACTCCGAGGGCGTCCTCCTCAACGAGTACCTCCTGCAGGAGCAGGACGACTGCCTCGAGGTGCTCGCCTGGATCGCGGCGCAGCCCTGGTGCTCGGGCAAGGTCGGCATGTTCGGGATCTCGTGGGGCGGCTTCAACGGACTCCAGGTGGCGGCGCGCCGGCCGCCCGAGCTCGCGGCGGTGATCAGCCTCTGCTCGACGGACGACCGCCACGCGGACGACGTCCACTACATCGGCGGAGCGGTGCTCGCGGTCGACATGCTGCCGTGGGCCTCGCAGATGCTCGTCTGGAACGCGGTGCCGCCTGACCCGGCGAACGTCGGGGACGCCTGGCGGGACATGTGGCGCGAGCGGCTCGAGCAGACGCCGCCCTATGTCGAAGCCTGGCTCTCGCACCAGCGCCGCGACGCCTACTGGAGGCACGGCTCGGTCTGCGAGAACTACGCGGCGATCGAGTGCCCCGTCTACGCGGTCGGCGGCTGGGTGGACGGCTATCGCAACGCCGTCTTCCGCCTGCTCGAAGGGCTCTCCTGTCCGAGGAAGGGCCTGATCGGGCCCTGGGCCCATTCCTTTCCGGACGAGGGCGTCCCGGGGCCGGCGATCGGCTTCCTCCAGGAGTGCCTGCGCTGGTGGGACCGCTGGCTCAAGGGGATCGACACCGGGGTGATGGACGAGCCGATGCTGCGCGTGTGGATGCAGGACTCCGTGCTTCCCAGCGCCGTGCGGGCAGAGCGTCCCGGCCGCTGGGTCGCCGAGGAGTCGTGGCCGTCGCCGCGGGTCGGGAGCCGGCAGATCAACTTGGGCTTCGCCGGCGAGCGGATCCGGGGGGCCCAGGCCTGCGGGCTCGACTCGGGCCTCTGGTGTCCCTACGGCGACGCCGTCGACATGGCGCCGGACCAGCGGGTCGACGACGGGCTCTCGCTCTCGTGGACGTCGGAGCCCCTCGGAGAGCGGGTCGAGATCCTCGGCTTCCCGGAGGTCTCGCTCTCGCTCGCCGCCGACCGGCCGCGCGCCCTCGTCGCGGTGCGCCTCTGCGACGTCGCGCCGGAGGGCGCGTCGACGCTCGTCACGACGGGAGTCCTGAACCTGACGCACCGCGAGAGCCACGACGAGCCGTCGCCACTCGAGCCGGGCCGGCGCTACGACGTGGCCGTGCGCCTGAGCTCGATCGCGCACGCCTTCCCGCCCGGGCACCGCCTGCGCGTCGCCGTCTCGCCGACGTACTGGCCCTGGGTGTGGCCGTCGCCCGAGCCGGTCACGCTGACGCTCTTCGAGGGTCGGCTCGATCTGCCGGTTCGTCCGCCCAGGGAGGAGGACGCCGAGCTCGCCCCGTTCGGCGAGCCGGAGGGCTCGGCGCCACTCGCCGTCGAGACGCTCGCCGAGGGCACGGCCTCGCGGATGATCGAGCGCGAGGTCGCGACGGGCGCAGTCACGCTCACCTATGCGTACGGGGGCGGCCGCAGGCGCCTCCCGAGCGGGATC
>JBGPNP010000086.1:0-9083 GCA_041487575.1 Gaiellaceae bacterium
ATGACGGCCGGGATGAGCCCGAGCTTCACCTCGGAGAAGGCGAAGACGGCGTCCCCGGCGGCGACCGTGACGTCCGCGCAGGCCACGAGCCCGGCGCCGCCCCCGAGCGCGTGGCCCTGCACGCGCGCGACGACGGGGGCCGGGCAGCCGTCGATCGTCTCGAGCATCCGCCGGAGGCGCTCGGCGTCCTCGAGGTTCTCGTCGTAGGAGAGCTCCGCGGACGAGCGCATCCACTCGACGTCCGCCCCGGCGCAGAAGCTCGGGCCGTCACCGGCGAGGACGACCGCGCGGGCGCCACCGACGTCGTCGAAGGCTGCCGCGAGCTCGGCGATGAGCGCGGCGTCGAAGGCGTTCCGCCGCTCCGGGCGGGCCAGTGTCAAGCGCAGGACCGGGCCGTCTCGCTCGACTCGAAGAGCTGCCATCGGGGCAGCTTACGAGCGGAGCCGCGGCCAAGCTAGCCCAGCTCAGCTCTCCGGCTGGTACGCGCCAGGCCGGCAGCCGATGCCGATCCAGGCGAGACCGTCCGGGCCCGCGACCATCTGCCGACGCGCTTCCGGGGAGGTGAAGACGAAGTGGCCGGGGCGCAGGTCGTGCCCCTCGCCGTCGATGATCACCTTCCCGCTCCCGCCGATGATCGCGTAGACCTCCTCCTGGCCGTCGCCCGTGTGGTCGTGCTCCGGGCCTTGGCCGCCGGGCGGCAGCTCGAGCTGGTTGAGACCGAAGGCCGTGACGCCGAGCGCCGGCCGGAGCGGCCTGAAGACGCCCTTCTGAGCCTCGACCTCGTTCTTGTCCACGATCGCGTGAGCCATGACTCCTCCTTACATGCGGAAGATCCCGAAGGTCGTCTCCGGGATGGGCGCGTTCAGACTAGCCGAGAGCCCGCGCGCGACGACAGTGCGCGTGTCGAGCGGGTCGATGATGCCGTCGTCCCAGAGCCGCGCCGTCGAGTAGTAGGGGCTGCCCTCGCGCTCGTACTTCTCCCGGATCTCGTCCGGATCGACCTTGCCGACCATCGAGAGCACCATGGCTGCCTGCTCGCCGCCCATGACGGAGATGCGAGCGTTCGGCCACGTCCAGAGCTGGCGCGGAGAGTAGGCGCGGCCGCACATGCCGTAGTTCCCGGCCCCGAACGAGCCGCCGATCACGACCGTGAACTTCGGCACCTGGGCGCAGGCGACCGCCGTGACGAGCTTGGCGCCGTCCTTCGCGATCCCGCCCGCCTCGTACTCCTTCCCGACCATGAAGCCGGTGATGTTCTGGAGGAAGAGGAGCGGGACGCGCCGCTTGCAGGCGAGCTGGATGAAGTGGGCGCCCTTCAAGGCGCTCTGCGAGAAGAGGACGCCGTTGTTCGCGAGGACGGCGACGGGGTAGCCCTCGATCCGGGCGAAGCCGCAGACGAGGGTCTCGCCGTAGAGCGGCTTGAACTCGTGCAGGCGCGAGTGGTCGACGAGCCGCGCGATCACCTCGCGCACGTCGTACCCGACTCGCGAGTCCTCCGGGACGATGCCGTAGAGCTCGGCCGGGTCGTAGAGCGGCTCGGCGGGGTCCGCGATCTCCCAGGGCGGATCGGGCCTGGGGAGCGCGAGGTTGGCGACGATCTCACGCGCGAGCGCGAGCGCGTGCGCGTCTGAGACGGCGTAGTGGTCTGCGACGCCCGAGATACGCGCATGGACGTCGGCCCCGCCGAGCTCCTCGGCCGTCACCTCCTCGCCGGTCGCCGCCTTCACAAGCGGGGGACCCGCGAGGAGATCGTCCCCGTCCCCTTGACGATGACGGTCTCGTCCGACATGGCTGGGACATACGCTCCGCCGGCCGTGCAGGAGCCCATCACGACGGCCACCTGGGGGAGCCCCTGCGCCGACATGACCGCCTGGTTGTAGAAGATCCGCCCGAAGTGGTCGCGGTCGGGAAAGACCTCGGCCTGGAGGGGAAGGAAGGCGCCGCCCGAGTCGACGAGGTAGATGGAGGGAAGCCGGTTCTGCTCGGCCACCTCCTGGGCGCGGAGGTGCTTCTTCACCGTGATCGGGAAGTACGTGCCGCCCTTGACCGTGGCGTCGTTCGCGACGACGACGCACTCGCGACCCTCGACGACGCCGATGCCGGTGACGAGGCCTGCCGCGGGCGCTTCCCCGCCGTACATGTCCCAGGCCGCGAGCGCGCTCAGCTCGAGGAAGGCCGAGCCGGGGTCGAGAAGGTGCTCGACGCGCTCGCGGGCGAGGAGCTTGCCACGCGAGCGGTGCCGTTCGACGGCCTCGGCGCCGCCGCCCGCCGCGACGAGCGAGGTCCGCGCTCCGAGCTCGGCGACGAGCTCTGCCATGCGCTCACGACGTGCCGCGAACTCGGTCGAGCTCCGGTCGACTCGGGTCTCGAGAACGGCCAACTATCCCTACTGGGAGACGGGGAGCTTGGCGAGGATGTGCTTGACGAGGCGGAGGATCTTCGCCTCCTCGTGCCCGAAGTCCTCGAGGTACGCCGTCAGCGCCGCGCGTACGACTCGCAGCTCCTCGTCCGTCAGCTCGATCGCGTGCATCCCTCTAGCCTACGCAGTTTCGGGGATGAGGGGGAAACGCTTTCCGGGGATGTCCCTCGTCCTTCGGCCTAGTCAGAATTCATCCAGGTGGAGCGCTTCTCATGACCGGCCCGTCCGCGCGCGAGCCCGCCGGCCGTCGACCCTCGCGCAACGGCCGAGACTCGGGCGGGGCGCTCGAGCGGATGGCCGAGGCGCTCGACTGCGCCGTCTACGAGCTCGACTGCGAGAGCGGGCGGATCGTCTGGACGACTGCGCTGACCACAGGCTTCGGCTACCCCCCGGACGTGATCGAGACCGGCTACGACTGGTGGCTCGAGCGCGTCCACCCGGATGACCGAGAGCGTGCCGAGCGCGAGTACCGCGCAGCGCTCGCCCGAGGAGGCGAGAGGTATGCGGGCGAGTACCGCTTCCAGACAAGCGAAGGGACCTTCCGGGACGTTCTCGACCGGGCGACGATCGTGCGCGCGCCGGACGGCTCACCCGTGCGCGTGGTCGGCGCCATGGTGGACCTGACGGAGACGAAGCGGCTCGAAGCGGAGCTCAAGGACGCCGAGAGCAAGTACCGCGACCTCGTGGAGAGGATCCCGCTCGTCACGTACATCGACGAGCCGAACGCGACCGCGTCGGGGATCTTCGTCAGCCCGCAGGTCGCCGACCTGGTCGGCTACACAGCGGAGGAGTGGCTCGCCGACCGCGAGTTCTTCCCGAAGATCCTCCACGCCGACGACCGCGAGCGGGTTCTTCCGGCCGTCGTCCGCTCCTACGAGACGGGAGAGCCCTTCTCGATGGACTACCGGCTGATCGGGCGAGACGGCCGGGTCGTGTGGGTACACGACGAGTCCGTCATCGTCCGCGACGACGCCGGACGGCCGCTCTGCGCGCAGGGGTTCCTGCTCGACATCACGGAGCGAACGCGGATGGAGGAAGCGCTGCGCAGGAGCGAGGCGATCCTCCAGGCCGTAAGCATTGCCGCGGAGCGCTTCCTGCGCGCGCGCTCCTGGCACGACGTCATCGGCGACGTTCTCGCGCGGCTGGGCAAGGCGGCTTCCGCGAGCCGCGTCTACATCTACGAGAACGACGAGGTCGCAGACGACCTTCTCGTCACGAGCCAGAAGTACGAATGGGTCGGCGAAGGCATCGCGCCCGAGATCGACAACCCCGCGCTGCAGCGCCAGTCCTTCCCGCGTGAGTGGGCGGCGAAGCTCTCGCAGGGGCTCGTCGTCCACGGGCCGGCCGGCGACGCGCCTTCCGAAATCCGCTCGTTGCTCGTCGGCCAGGACGTCCGCTCGCTCGCCATCGTCCCCGTCGTCGAGCAGGAATGGTGGGGGCTCATCGGCTTCGACGAGTGCCGCGAGGAGCGCGCATGGAGCCCGGCCGAGATCGACGCTCTCCGCGCCGCCGCGGGGACGCTCGGGGCCGCCGTCCAGCGAGAGCGCGCGGAGCAGGGGCTGCAGAAAGCGAATGACGACTTCCAGACTGTGGCTGCGGCGATCAAGTGCGCGATCTACGAGTGGGACATCGCCGCCGACGAGATTCGCTGGACCGAGGGCATCACGGCCGCGTTCGGGTACCCGCTCGACGGGGTCGGCACGTTCTACGACTGGTGGCTCGGGCGTGTCCACCCGGAGGATCGGGAACGGATCGACACACTCGTGCGGGCCGCGGTCGCCGGAGGCTCCGACTACGTCGGCGAGTACCGCTTCCGGGCAAAGGACGGCTCGTATCGTCATGTGTGGGACTCGACGACCACTGTCCGAGACGAGCTCGGTCGCCCGCACCGGATGCTCGGAGGGATGCTCGACGTCACCGAGCTCCGTCGGGCGGAGGAGGCGCAGCGGCACCTCGAGGAGCAGCTCCGGCAGTCGCAGAAGATGGAGGCGGTCGGGCGCCTCGCGGGCGGGATCGCCCACGACTTCAACAACCTCTTGACCGTGATCAACGGGTACGGGGCGCTCGCGGCCGAACAGCTCGCGGGCGGCGGCGACGCCCGCGCGGAGCTCGAGGAGGTGCAGCGGGCCGGCCAGCGGGTAGCCGAGCTGACTCGACAGCTCCTCGCCTTCAGCCGCCAGCAGGTTCTCCAGCCGGTGGTTCTCGACCTGAACGCGGTCGTGTGTGAAATGGAGCGCCTGCTCGAGCGGGTCATCGGCGAGGACGTCGAGCTCGTGACGTCTCTCGATCCCGGTCTCGCCCGTGTGAAGGCCGACCGGGGCCAGATCGAGCAGGTGATCGTGAACCTCGCCGTCAACGCGCGCGACGCCATGCCCGAGGGCGGCCGGCTCACGATCGAGACGGCGAACGCCGAGCTCGACGAGTCGACCTTGCGCAGACGAAGCGACGTGCCGGCGGGCCGCTACGTCGCGCTGACGGTGACCGACACCGGCGTCGGCATGTATCCCGAGACGCGCGCCCGGGCCTTTGACCCCTTCTTCACGACGAAGGAGACGGGCAAGGGCACGGGCCTCGGTCTCGCCACCGTCCACGGCATCGTCGAGCAGAGTGGCGGCCGCGTCCTCGTGGAGAGCGAGCCGGGCCGGGGCTCCTCGTTTCGCGTTTTCCTTCCGGGGACGGTCGAGGGGGTGGAGCACTCCGTCGCGCGCGAGGACGGCGGCGGGTGGCTCGGTGGCTCCGAGACGATCCTGCTTGCCGAGGACGAACCGGCGGTCCGGACGCTCGTCCGGGAGATCCTCGAGCGGCTGGGCTACCGCGTGATCGTGGCCGAGAACGGCGCAAAGGCGCTCGAGCAGGCGGTGACGGCCGGGCGGATCGACCTTCTCGTGACGGACGTCGTCATGCCGGCGGTGGGCGGCCCGGAGCTTAGCGAGCGCCTCCTCGCCGAGCGGCCGGGACTCAGCGTGCTCTTCATGTCCGGCTACGCGCAGCAGGCGGTCTCCGACCGCGCTGCGCTGCCCCCGGGGCACGGCTTCCTCCCGAAGCCGTTCAGCCCGAGCGACCTCGAGCAGCGTGTGCGCGCGCTCCTGGACGCTTCGCCCGGGGCCTAACGAGCGTCGGTACGGCCGGTCACGGCTTCGCTCCGCCGTCTCGCCGCACGATTCCCGCTCAGGTGTCGAGGGCCTGGCGGAGCGACCCGACGTAGCCGCGTAGCCCCGCCGGACCCGACTCGTCCGCGACCTGGATCGCGCGGCTGCCGACGACGACGCCGTCGGTGAGGGCGGCCGCGGCCGCGGCCTGCTCCGGGGTCGAGATCCCGAAGCCCGCGAGGAGGGGGACGGACGTAACGGCGCGGGCCCGCTCGACGAGTCCCGCGAGCTGCGTGGAAACCGCATCGCGGGCCCCGGTGGTGCCCGTGAGCGTCACCAGGTAGAGCCAGCCGTCGGTGTGGTCCGCGGCGAGCCGGATCCGCTCGGTCGGCGTCGTGGGCGCGACGAGGTGGACGCGCGGAAGCTCCGGAGAGGCCTCAACCGGAAGGTCGGCGACGATGAAGCTCGTTGCCCCGGCCGCGCGCGCGTCGGCCGCGAAGCGCTCGTAGCCGTAGGCCTCGAGGATCGAGGCATACGTCATCGGGATGAGGGGCACGCCCGGCCCCAGCCGCCCGCGGATGTCTGCGAGACACTCGAGGCAGGCGCGCGTCCGCATCCCGCGCGCGAGCGCACGCTCGCCAGCGAGCCGGATGACCGGCCCGTCGGCGAGCGGGTCGGAGAAGGGGAAGCCGATCTCGAGGAGGTCGGCGCCGCCGGCGACGGCCGCCTCTGCGAGCTCGGGGGTCTCCGGGCCGGCCATGAGGTAGATGGAGAGCTTCTTGCTCATACTGGCGCTTGCCGGGCCGGGGCTCTGTTGACGGATCGGCACGAATACGGCACACGCCCGAGAGGAGATGCCGCACTTCCGGCACACACGCGCGCGTCGTTCCGCGCTACGCTCGAGCCAGGAGGGCGGGGCCGGGCGTCCCGATACACGCGCGTTGATATCGAGAGCAGTGCCGGCTCCGGGGTCATCGTGCCAGCACAGTCGCGAGGTCCTTGTCGCCGCGGCCGGAGAGGCCGACGACGATCAGTTCAGCGTTGAAGTCGACCGCTCGCGCGAGCGCGTGCGCGGGCTCGAGCGCTGGGATGATTCCCTCCCGCTCGGCCAGGAGGTGGAACGCGGCGAGCGCCTCCTCGTCGGTCGCCGGCACGTAGACGGCGCGGCCGGTGTCGCGGAGCCACGCGTGCTCGGGCCCGACGCCCGGGTAGTCGAGGCCGGCGGAGATCGAGTGCGCGTCGAGGATCTGCCCGTCCTCGTCGGCGAGGATCGAGGAGCGAGAGCCGTGGAGCACACCGGTCCGGCCCGCGCCCAGGCTGGCCGCGCCTGCGGCCTCGACGCCGACGAGCCGGACCTCGGGGTCGTCGATGAAGCCCGCGAAGAGACCGATCGCATTCGACCCACCGCCCACGCAGGCGACGACGGCCTCCGGCAAGCGCCCTTCGGCCTCGAGGATCTGGGCCCGCGCTTCCCGCCCGATCACCGCCTGGAGCTCTCGGACGATCGCCGGATACGGATGGGGGCCGGCGCACGAACCGATCAGGTAGTACGTCGTTTCGACGTTCGTGATCCAGTCCCGGATCGCCTCGCTCATCGCCTCCTTGAGGGTCCGCGTGCCGAAGTCGACCGACCGAACCTCGGCGCCGAGAAGTTGCATCCGCTCGACGTTCGGAGCCTGCCGGCGGATGTCCTCGGCGCCCATGTAGACGACGCACTCGAAGCCGAAGCGGGCGCAGACGGTTGCCGTGGCGACCCCGTGCTGGCCGGCGCCCGTCTCGGCGACCACTCGCCGCTTGCCGAGCCGCTGCGCGATCAGCGCCTGCCCGACGGCGTTGTTGATCTTGTGCGCGCCGGTGTGAGCGAGGTCTTCGCGCTTGAGGTAGACCCGCTTCCCGGGCGCGAGCCGCTCGGCGAGGTAGAGCGGCGTCGGCCGCCCGACATACGTCCGCCCTAGCTCGTCGAGCTCCGCGCGGAACGCCTGATCGTGCGTGATCTCGGCCCAGCCCGCCTCGAGCTCCTCGAGCGCCGGCATGAGCGTCTCCGGGACGTAACGACCGCCGTAGGGCCCGTAGTAGCCGGGTCCCGCCGGAGCTTCGGCCGCCCCTGTCCGATCTCGTCTAACCACTAACTACAGTGTCCTTTCCGGTCAGCCGAAAGCGGCGCCGGCCACCCTTGCGGCCGCGACGAAGGCGCGGACGCGCTTATGGTCCTTGATCCCAGGCTCGAGCTCGAGGCTCCGGCTCGCGTCGACGGCCCAGGGGTGGACGGCCTCGATCGCCGCGGCGACGTTCTCGGGCCCGAGCCCGCCGGCGAGCAGGACGCGCCCCCCGACCGCGGCCGCGCGCTCCCAGTGGCCCGGATCGTCGCTGAGCCAGGGGAGGTCGACAACGCGCGCGACCTCCTCCCCGGCTCGTAGGAGCGCTCCCTCTTGTGCGCGGTGGCCGTTCTCCTCCGGGTAGAGCTGGACGAGGTCGGCGCCGCTGTCGTCGGCGTGGCCGACGAAGACGCCGACCGAAAGCATCGTCTCGGGGACGGGCAGGACGCGCGGCGCGCGTCGCGGGCTCTCGGCGAGGACGAAGCCGGCGAGGTCGGCGCCCGCCTCGGCTGCCGCCGCGACGTCTTCCTCGCGCGTGAGCCCGCAGACCTTGACGAGCGGACGTGCGAGGAGTTCCGCGAGCTTCGCCGCCGGGTCGGCCGCGCGCATGAGGGCCGACCCGACCAGCACGGCGTCGGCGCCGGCGAGCTCGGCCTCGGCGCCCTGGGCGCGGCTCCAGACCGCGCTCTCGGCGACGACGACACGATCGCGCGGCGCCCGCGCGACGAGCTCGAGCTGGGCCCGGCGGTCGATGGTGAAGGTGGAGAGATCGCGCGCGTTCAGGCCGATGATGTCGGCGTGAAGCCGGACGGCGCGCTCGAGCTCGGCCGCGTCGTGGGCCTCGACCAGCGTGTCCAGGCCGATCCTGCGCGCGTAGGCCATGAGCGCGGCGCAGCGGTCGTCGTCGAGGTCGCGGAGGAGCAGGAGCGCGGCGTCGGCGCCCGCGTCCTTCAGGGTCAGCAGATCCTCCTCCCGCGAGAAGAAGCCCTTGCCCAGCAGCGGCAGCGTGACCGCCGCGCGGGCCGCGCGCAGGTCGTCGAGCGTACCGTCGAAGCGCTCGTCCACGAGGACGGAGACGGCGGCCGCTCCGGCGGCCTCGAACCCGGCCGCCAGCGCCGCCGGATCGGCCCCGGGCCGCAGGGCACCGGCCGAGGGCGAGCGCCGCTTGACCTCGGCGATCGCCTGCAGGCCCGGCCGGGCGAGCGCGTCACGGAAGCGCCCCATCAGGCCGTCACCACCTCGGCGCGCGAGAAGGCGGCGAGGGCGTCGAGCCGCTCGGCCGCCGCCCCGGAGTCGAGCGCCTCGCGCGCCAGTTCGAGCCCCTCGCGCAGGTCGGCGGCGTGGCCGCCCGCTGCGACCGCGCCGGCCGCGTTGAGCAGGATCGCCTCGCGCCGCCCGCCTCGCTCTCCGGCGAACACGGCCCGGATGCCGGCCGCGTTCTGCGCCGGCGAGCCGCCGCGCAGCTCCTCCGGCGCGCAC
>JBGPNP010000087.1:0-8980 GCA_041487575.1 Gaiellaceae bacterium
CGCCATCCTCTCGGGCGGTGAGGTGATCACCGAGGAGATGGGCCTCAAGCTCGAGAACACGAAGCTCTCGCAGCTCGGCCGGGCCCGCAAGGTCGTGATCGACAAGGACTCGACGACGATCATCGACGGCGCCGGCAAGGCCGACGAGATCAAGGCCCGGATCAAGCAGCTGAAGGCGGAGGTCGAGAACACCGACTCCGACTTCGACCGCGAGAAGCTGCAGGAACGGCTCGCGAAGCTCGCCGGCGGCGTCGCCGTCGTCAAGGTGGGCGCCGCAACCGAGACGGAGATGAAGGAGAAGAAGCACCGCGTCGAGGACGCATTGCAGGCCACACGGGCGGCCCTCGAAGAGGGCATCGTCCCCGGCGGCGGCGTCGCGCTCCTGACCGCGGCCAAGGCCATCGACCTCTCAGACTACGAGGGCGACGAGCGCACGGGTGCCGCCATCATCGCCCGCTCGCTCGAGGAGCCACTCCGCCAGCTCTCCAACAACGCGGGCCTCGAGGGCTCGGTTGTCGTCAACAACATCCGCACGAATCCGGAGGGCTTCGGCCTGAACGTGGAGACGGGCGAGTACGAGGACCTCGTCAAGGCCGGCATCATCGACCCGACGATGGTCACCCGCTCGGCGCTTCAGAACGCCGCCTCGATCGCGAAGAACATCCTCACGACCGAGTGCGTCGTCGCCGAGGCCCCGGAGCGCGAGAAGATGGGCATGCCGGGCGGCGGCGGCATGCACGACATGATGTAGCTCTTCGAGCTAGATCTTTGGGAGAATCACAGGGGCGGCCTTCGGGCCGCCCCTCGTGTCTTCGCTTCTTGGAGTGACTGCGCGTAGCGCTGTCACTCTGTGGTGCAGCGCCTGTCGGTCTCGCCCCACGAGAGGACGAGAGCATGCACCGTCGACTCGATTTCCTGGTGCTGAGGGTTTGACGGGTCGAACGCGCCGATGGTGGGGCCTTCCCAGTAGATGTCCGGAGCGACGCCGGCGCCTTCGACCGTGGCGCGGTAGCGCTCGCCGCGGCCGTGGTTGACGGCCTGCTGCTCCGGGAGGAAGTCGGCGCCTCCGAAGGCCATGCACAGCGCGCCCGTGGGGTTGTGCGTGAGGAGCCCGTTGGCGCGCTTCCAGCCCTGGCCGTAGGCGGAGTTGTAGGAGTCGACGTAGATGTTGCGCCCGTACGGGTCGAGCGGATTGCCGGCAGCGGTCGCCTTGAAGCCGAAGACCGGCTTACCCAGGTAGGTGTAGTGGAACACCAGATTCTCGAGCCGGACGGAGTAGACCCAGTCCTGCCACACCTCGAGCCTAGGGAGCTCGCCCGTCCAGTGTGAGAGGCGGAGCTCCCAGGCGCTCTGGATCGCCGTCCTCGGGTCGCGGCCGAAGGAGGGCAGGAGGCGCTGCCAGGACTGGAGGGCCCAGTAGGAGCCGTCGGGCGCTTTGCAGGCGAGGACGAGCCAGACGAGCGGTGGGCCGTCGTACGGGCTGCATGTGTCCTTGAACGTCTTCCAGAGCGGCTTGCGGAACGTGCCCCAGCCGCCCGAGTAGTCGAGCTTGAACTCGACCTGGTCGTTGATCGCGCCCCAGGCGAGGAGGCGGTGAGGGCCCTTCGCGTCCGTGTACATGACGAGCGCCCTGCCGGCCCTGTCGACCCGGAGCGTCGGGTTCTTCGCGTCGCGAGCGACGACCACGGAGGCCTGCGCGGGCACGGCGACGACTACTGCCGCGAGTGCGGCGACGGCCAGCGTAAAGGCTCGGCGTCTGTTCTCCATGCCGCTACATCCATCGGCGGCGGCGGCTCCGCCTCTTTAGCGCTCGGATGAGGGATCCGTCCCCGTTTCGGGTCGCGGCGGCTACCCAGAACCCTGTGCCGCTCGTCCCGGCGAAGACCCGCTTGCCTACACTAGTTCCCGTGGTGAGCGTTACGGCCGGCCTGCAGACGGCGCGACGGTCACGGGCCTTCGTCGGGGTCGTGGGGCCTGCCGCCGAGGACTACCTCCAGCGCATGGTCTCGAACGACGTTGCCTCGCTCGCCCCGGGCGAGTCGTGCGACGCGCTGCTCCTCACGCCGAAGGCGCGTGTGATCGCGCCGCTGCGCGTCGTGCGCCGCGGGCCCGAGGACTTCCTCCTCCTCACCGAGCCGGAGCTCGGCGAGGTGGTACGCGCCGAGCTCCTGCGCTTCCGCTTTGCGGCGCGCGCCGAGATCGCGCTCGAGGAGCATCGTTCGTACCTCCTCGTGGGGCCGGGCGCCGAGGCGCCGTCGGGGGCGCTTGCCGTGCCGAATCCCGACTACGGCGTGCCCGCCCTCGAGATCGTCGGCGAGTCGGAGCCGCCGGAGGCGGCGAGGCTCGGCGACGGCGAGCTCGAGGAGCTCCGTATCCGTGCCGGGACGCCGCGCTACGGCCGGGAGATCGACGACCGGATCCTCCCTGCCGAGGCGGGGCTCGTCGAAGGTGCCGTGAGCTTCACGAAGGGCTGCTACCCGGGCCAGGAGCCGGTCGCGCGGCTCCACTACCGCGGGCACGCTAACCGCGGCCTCCGCCTGCTCGTGGTCGAGGGGGACGACCTTCCCGCGCACGACGCGCCGGTGGTCTTCGGCGGCAAAGATGTCGGCCGCGTCACGAGCGCGGTGCGCGCGGCCGAGGGCGTCCTCGCGCTCGCCTACGTGCGCGTCGAGGTGCCGACCGAGGCCGAGCTCCAGGTCGGCTCGGCCCGGGCGCGAGCGCTACACTTCCCGTCCCCGCGCCCGTAGCTCAGGGGATAGAGCGCTGCCCTGCGGAGGCAGAGGTCGCATGTTCGAATCATGCCGGGCGCATTCTCCCGCGCGAATCCGGCTCGCACTTTCGCGCGAGCCATGACGATTCGCGCGGGATTCATCGATCTCCGACGGCCTGAGGGAGCCGTGCCCGGCCGAACCGGGCACGGCGGCGACTGCAGCTGGGCTCAGGCGGGTACTCTGGCCTCGTGAGGATCTGCTCGCTCGTGCCTGCGGCGACCGAGGTTCTCTTTGCGCTCGGGCTCGGCGAGCAGGTCGTCGGCGTGACGCACGAGTGTGACTGGCCGCCGGAGGCCTCCACGCGGCCTGCGATCACCGCGTCCCTCATCGACACCGACGAGCTCTCGAGCGCCGAGATCGACGGCGCCGTCGCGGAAGCTGCAGGGGACGGCCGTGCCCTCTACGCCGTCGACGCCGAGCGCTGGACGGAGATCGGCGCCGACGTGGTCGTCGCTCAGGAGCTCTGCGACGTCTGCGCGGTCTCCACGGACGACGCGCGCAGCATCGTCTCGGCGCAGAAGGCCGAGGCGGAAGTGCTCGACTTCTCGCCCTCGACGCTCGACGGCATCTTCGAGTCGATCCGCGGGCTGGGCCGGCGGTTCGGCGCGGAGGCGGCGGCAGACGAGCTGACCGCGCTCATGCAGGCTAGGCTCGACCGCGTCCACGGCGCGCTTGCGGAAGTAACCACGTCGCCGCGCGTCTTCGTCAGCGAGTGGCTCGAGCCGCCGTACGCTGCAGGCCACTGGGTCCCGGACATGGTCCAGGCGGCGCGCGGGACGGACGTCGCCGGCACGTCCGGCTGGCCCTCGCACCGCATGCGCTGGACGGACGTCGCCGCGCTCCGGCCCGAGGTCGTGATCCTGGCGCCCTGCGGCTTCGACCTCGACCGGACGATTTCTGAGGTCATGCCGCTCGAGCTCAGCGCCCACCTTCTCGGAACCCCGGCGCGCGAGGAGGGCAAGATCTTCGCGGTGGACGCGAACGCGTACTTCTCACGGCCTGGCCCGAGAACGATCGACGGCGTCGAGCTCCTCGCCTACCTGCTGCACTCGGACGCCTACTCCGACCCAGGCGTGCCCTGGAGCCGGGTCAGGCTGTAGGCGCGCACACGCGGACCCAGACCTCGCCGTCGCGTTCCTCGACCGGGTAGAGGCGCACGGGCCTCTCGCCGAGGAGGCACGCGCCGGTCTCGAGGTCGAAGCGCCAGCCGTGGAACGCGCAGACGAGCGTCGCCCCGAGGACGTCGCCCTCGAGGAGCGGGTTCCCCTCGTGCGGGCAGGCGTTCGCTACGGCGTGGAGCCGGCCGTCGGCCCGGAAGACCGCGATCGCGCCCTCCTCGTGGGCGATGAGGCCGCGCCCGTTCGGGCCCAGCTCGGCTCGTTGCCAGGGACTGTCGGCCACATCCCTAGACTAGCCGCGTGGCGCTCTACCTCCGTGAGGCCGACGTCGAGGCGCTGCTCGGCCCCGCGGATGCCGTGGAGGCGGTCGAGGCGTGCTTCGCTCGGATCGCGCGCGGCGCGGTGGACGCGAGGCCGCGGTTCAGGCTCGCGCTCGAGCCGGGGCTTCTCCACGTTATGGCGGCCGCCGACCGCGAGCTCGGCGTCGCCGGCCTGAAGACGTACGCGACGACCGGAGGCTCGCGACGGCCGATCGTGACGCTTCACGACACCGGCTCGGGAGAGCTCGTCGCCATCCTCGAGGCAGAGTGGCTCGGCAGGCTCCGCACCGGGGCAGCGAGCGCCGTCGCGGCGCGTCACCTAGCTCGTTCTGGCGCTCGGACGCTCGGCGTCATCGGCGCTGGGCGCCAGGCCGAGACCCAGATCGCCTGCGTCCGGGCGGCGCTGCCCGGAATCGAGGAGGTCGTCGTCTACGCGCGAACGCGCGCCCGGCTCGAGGAGTTCTGCCGTCGCGTGGGCGCCATGCCTGCCGGATACAACCGTGAGGCAGCCGAGCAGGACGTCGTCGTCACCGTGACCACCTCGCGGGACCCTGTCCTCCGGGGCGAGTGGCTGAGGCCCGGCGCTCTCGTCTGCGCGGTCGGCGCGAACCGGATCGAGGCTCGCGAGCTCGACAATGCGGCCCTCGAGCGGGCGGCCTTCGTCTGCTGTGACTGGAAGGAGCAGGCGCGGATCGAGGCCGGCGACCTGGCGGAGCCCGTCGCGCGCGGGGTGCTCGACTGGCTCGAGGTGCACGAGCTGGCCGAGGTCGTCTCCGGGGAAGTGCGGGGACGTGCGGCGGACGGAGACGTCGTTGTCTTCAAGAGCGTCGGCATTGCCGCCGAGGATCTTGCCGTGGCGACGCTCGCGGTCGACCGGGCGCGCGACAGCGGGCTCGGGATCGAGCTCTAGCTTCCGCGGACGTACTGCTGCGCCGCGGCTGCGGTGTCCTCGCCGACCGCCCGGATGACGTCGGGCCGCTCGAGGAGGCGCAGGCGCTGCTCCTCGAACGTGCGGTTTCGGATGTAGGGGTCGTCGAGGATGTCCTCGAGGCTTCGGCCCTGCTTGTGCTCGCGGATGATGTAGGCGGCGAGCATCTCGTCCTTCGACATCGCCACCTCGGATTCGTCTTCGCCGGCGGCATCCATCGCCCGCCGCAGTCCCAAGCGCTCGAACAACCCCACGCCGGGCATTGTATCCTCCTGGTATGGGGCGGGCTGTGGGGCGAGATCACGGGGGAACGTGGTTCGCAGAGCGGGTCTTCCACGGGGTCGGTGCCGACGGCGGGCGCGAGGAGATCGTCATCTGGATCGAGCGCCGGCCGGGTGCCCTCTGGGCAGTGGGGCGCTCGATCGACTTGCGGAACCGCTCGATCCCAGAGCCTCGGCCGGACGACTACCTCTTCGAGGGCTACGAGATGGGCGACGCGCTCGAGGCGGCGAACAACGCGCTCGCCGACGACCTCGCCGTTTCCCTGGAGGAGGGTGTCGAGGAGCCGGTTCAGCCTTTCTCGGAAGAGGATCTCCTGAAACCGCTCGAGCGCTGGTTCTTCGGGCACGAGCCCCGCGGCTGAGCTCCCGGCCGCCTGGGGCACCCCGGCCCACCACCCGGCTTCGATCCTATCGCCGAGATTGGCGCGTGTGTGTCACGGACCGTGCCGAGAGTGTCACGGACGTGTGGAAGATCACGCCGAAGGGCGCGCCCGCTAGGCGACTCGCCTCTACAGGACGCCGATCTGCCCGGCGAGCTCGCGCGAGATCGCGTGCTCGACGCCTGCGACGGCGACCGTGATCGGGCCGCCGAAGGGCTCCGAGCGGCGCATCGTCACGCGGTGCCCCGGGACGAGCTCGAGCTGCGCTAGGTAGCGCAGGAGGTCGGCGTCCCCGTCGGGGATCCGCCGGACGGTCGCCTCCTCCCCCGGCTGGAGCTCGTCGAGCGGGCGCAGCTCGGCCCGGTCGAGCTCGAGCCTCGCATCCGGGATCGGGTCGCCGTGGGGGTCGTGCGTCGGGAAGCCGAGGGCCTGGTCGATGCGCGCCTCGAGCTCGTCGGAGAGGACGTGCTCGAGCCGGTCGGCCTCCGCGTGGACGGCGTCGATCGGAAGGCCGAGCTTCTCCGCCAGGTATTGCTCGAGCAGGCGGTGGTGACGGATCACCTCGAGAGCGATCTCGCGGCCCGAGTCCGTCAGGGTGACGCCACGGTACGGCGCATGAAGGGCCAGGTCGAGGGCGGCGAGCTTCTTTACCATCGACGTCGCGGACGAGGGCGCGACGCTCATCCGCTTCGCGATCGCGGACGTGGTCGCGCGGTTGCCCGCGACCTCGAGCTTGTAGATCTCCTTCAGGTAGTCCTGGATCGCCTCCGAGAGGTCGAATTTCGGCATGCCTCAATTCTAGGTCTCGTGCGGGCGGAATCCGCAGTGACGCTTCCCGCGACGGTCCCTGCCCGAGCCCTGTTACCCTCCCGCCCCTGCGCATCCGCCTCGGACACAGCCCGGATCCCGACGACGCCTTCATGTTCTGGGGCCTTGCGTCGGGCAGCGTCGACCCGCGCGGGTTCGAGTTCGAGCACGTGCTCGCGGACATCCAGACGCTCAACGAATGGGCGCTCGAGGGGCGGCTCGAGGCCACCGCCGTCTCGCTGCATGCGTACCCCTTCGTCCAGGACCGCTACCTCATCCTCCCGCACGGGGCGAGCATGGGCCACGGCTACGGCCCGATCGTGGTCGCCCGGGAGCGCCTCACCCGGGCGAACCTCACGGAGACGGAGATCGCCGTTCCCGGGCGAATGACCACGGCTTTCCTCGTTCTGCGCCTTTACCTTGGCGGCGAGTACCGCTATCGCGAGGTTCCCTTCGACGGGATCATCGACGAGGTGCTCTCGGGCCGGGCCGAAGCCGGGCTCCTCATCCACGAGGGGCAGCTGACGTACGCCTCACACGGTCTCTGGCCCGTGATCGACCTCGGCGAGTGGTGGCTGCTCGAGACCGGGCTGCCGCTCCCGCTCGGGATCAACGTCGCGCGACGTGATCTCGGGGAGGACGTGCTCCACGAGCTCTCGGCCGTCCTCGCCGACTCCATCACGGCCGGGCTCGACAATCGCGAGGAAGCGCTCGAGTACGCGCTTCCGTTCGGTCGAGGTGTCGACATGGCCATCGCCGACCGCTTCGTCGGCATGTACGTGAACGAGCTGACGCAGGACTACGGCGAGGAGGGCCGCAAGGCCGTAGAGGAGCTCCTGCGCCGCGGCGCGGCGATCGGCGCCTTCGACGCGCCCGTTCGCGTCGAGTTCGTCTCGTAGCAAGGGCCTGCCGGCCCTCGCTACTAGGGGCGTGTCCGGAAAGTCGGCATGTGCGGTCCGGTCGAGGTCCTACCCTCGAGGTGGAGGTTGTGTCGTCGAGTGGAGGAGGGTCGGTTGTGGCGATGGGTGAAGCGAGGACGAAGGAGGCGTCGCGCCAGATCGCGATGGTCTGTCTTGACGAGCTTGTTCCCGAGGACGACCGCTACCGCCGGATCGACGAGATCATCGGCGACTGGGGCTTCGTGCGCGAGGCGGCTCGTCCCTACTACGCCGAGCGGGTTGGGCGGCCGTCGGTCGATCCGGCGGTGCTTTTGAAGCTGATGGTGGCCGGCGCGCTGGAGGGGATCGGCTCGATGCGCGAGCTCTTGCGTGTGGCCGATCTCCGCCTTGATCTGCGCCTCTTCCTCGGCTACGGGCTGGGCGAGCGTCTACCCGCCCATCAGACGATCTCGGAGGCGCAGACGCTGCGTTTCGCCGATGGCGACGTTTTCGAGCGGCTCTTCCTGCACATCGTCTTTTTGTGCAAGCAGCACGGGCTGATCGAGGGCAGCCATCTCTCGGTCGATGGTTTTCATGCTGAGGCGAACGCGGCGCTTCGCAGCCTGCGCGCCAGCCTCGAGCCGCTCGCCGCTGAAGCGACCGGCGAGCCGAGGCCCGAAGACGCTTTCGTGCCCGATCCGCCAAAGCTGCGCCTGGCCGAGCCGCGCTCGGGGCCGACGCCCAAACGCAAAGCCTCGAACGCGACCGCCGTCTCGACAACCGACGCGGACGCGCGGCTGAAGGGAAAGCCCGGCCAGCGCCCGCACCTCGTCTACCGCGGACATGTCGGCGTTGATCCCAAGAAGCGCTGTATCGCCGGCTGCCTCGGTGAGCGCGCCGAGGGCTACGAGGGCGACGCGCTGGCGCCGATCCTCGACCGTGTCCGCTTCGTGCTGCCTGAGCTGGCCTCCGTCGGCGCCGACCGGGGCTTCGCTGCCGAGCGCGTCTGGGAGGACGCCGCCAGGCGCCGAATCGTCGCCCACATCCCGCCGCAGAAGACGATGCTGCCCCGCGACGGTCGCGAGCCGCGCACGAACGCGCAGCAACTCGCGCTCGAAGCGAGGGCGCGCGCGAAGAGCGACGCGGGCGTCTGGGCGCACCGGCGGCGGATGGCCGACGCCGAGGGCGTGATCGCCGAGCTGAAGAACCTGCACGGCCTCGACCGCGTCCGCTGCCGCGGCACACCCGCCTTCCACGCCCAGCTCCTGCTCGGCTGCGCCGCGATCAACCTGAAAAGGCTCGCCACACACACCCCGGCGGCGCAGGGCGTCGCGGCAGCGCCGCAGGCGGCCGCTGCCGCCCCCGCTATCACCGACAACCGCCGCCCGCCCAGCAGCCGGCGACTGCCAATCCTCGACTGCCGCCACCGGCTCTACTGGACCGTGAGCCTGTGCCTGAACTGACGTCATGAAAACCCGTTTCCGGACACGCCCCTAG
>JBGPNP010000088.1:0-8903 GCA_041487575.1 Gaiellaceae bacterium
GCTCTCCCACCCGGCCGTGACCGCGGCGGTCGTCGGCCCGCGCCGGCCCGCGCACCTCGAGCCCGCCGTCACGGCGCTTTCGACCTCGCTCTCGCCCGCCGAGCGGGAGGAGCTCTCCGCCCTCTTCGACCTGGAGGACTAACGCATGGCCTTCATCGTCCTGACGCACGAGGAAGTCGACGGCCTCCTCACGATGCCCGAATGCATCGACCTCATGGCCGAGACCCTCGCCGGGCTCGCGCGCGGCGAGTTCCACCTTCCGCTCCGCATGGTCGTGCGGCCTCCCTCGACGGAGAATCTCTTCGGCCTCATGCCGACGCATCGAAGCGGGCCGGAGGGAGGCTGGGGGCTCAAGGTCGTCGCCATCTCGCCGGGGAACCCTGCCCGCGGCCTCGACACGCACCAGGGCGCCGTCATGCTCTTCGACGGCGAGACGGGGGAGGTGCAGGCGGTCATGAACGCCGCCGCAGTCACGGCGATCCGCACGGCCGCGGTCTCGGGCGTTGCCACCCGGCTCCTCGCGCGCAAGGACGCGAGCCGGCTCGCGATCATCGGAGCGGGCGTTCAGGCGCGCAAGCATCTCGAGGCGATGGCGTGCGTGCGCGAGCTCGAGTCGGCCCGCGTCTACAGCTCGAGCCCGGAGAGAGCGCGCTCCTTCGCCGAGGCTGCAGCCGACCGCTACCCGTTCCCCGTCGAAGCGGCCGCGAGCGCGGAGGAAGCTCTCCGCGGGGCGGACATCGTCGTCACTGCCACGTCGTCCAGCGAGCCCGTCTTGCGGCGCGAGTGGCTCGCCCCGGGCGCGCACGTGAATGCGGTGGGAGCTTGCTTCCCGACGGCGCGCGAGCTCGACACACAGACGGTGCGCGCTGCCGCGCTCTTCGTCGACCGGCGCGAGTCGGCCCTGAACGAGGCCGGAGACGTTGTCATCCCAATCCGGGAGGGTGCGATCGGCCCCGACCACATCCGCGCCGAGCTCGGCGAGGTCCTGACCGGCGCCGCACCGGGGCGGACCTCGCCAGGCGAGCTGACGGTCTTCGAGTCGCTCGGGATCGCCGTCGAGGACCTCGCCTCCGCCCAGTTCCTCCTCCGGAAAGCCGAGGAAACCGGCGCCGGCGTAAGGGTCGAGTTCTGATCCCGCTCGAGGACATCCGCACGGCCCGGGAGCGGATCGCCGGCGCCGTCGTTCGTACGCCGCTCGTCCGGCTGAACGCGCCCGAGGCGCCGCTCGAGATCTGGCTCAAGCTCGAATGCCTCCAGCCGATCGGCTCGTTCAAGCTCCGCGGCGCGCTGAGCGCGATCCGCCGCGCCGCCCCGGAGGAGCTTCGCGACGGCGTCGTCACGGCGAGCGCCGGCAACATGGCCCAGGGGGTGGCGTGGGCCGCGCGCGAGCTCGGAATCCCGTGCACGGTTGTCGCGCCCGACCACGTGCCCGACACGAAGCTCGCCGCCATCGAGCGCCTCGGCGGCCGGACGATCAAGGTGCCGTTCGAGCGGTGGTGGCAGGTGCTCGAGGAATCGCGCTTCGAGGGCGTCCCCGGGCTCTTCGTCCATCCCGTCCAGGACGAAGGCGTGATGGCCGGGAACGGGACGATCGCGCTCGAGGTGCTCGAGGACCTCCCCGACCCGGACGCGATCCTCGTCCCCTTCGGAGGCGGCGGGCTCACGAGCGGGATCGCAAGCGCGGTCAAGCAGCTCCGGCCGGGCACGCGAATCTACGCCGTCGAGCCGGAGACGGCCGCACCGCTCGCGGCCTCGCTCGCCGCGGGCTCGCCGCAGGAGGTGGAGTACCGCGCCTCGTTCGTGGACGGCGCGGGCGGGCGTACCGTCCTCCCGAAGATGTGGCCGCTCGTCCGGAGCCTCGTAGACGGGGGGCTCACCGTCTCGCTCGACGAGACGGCCGCCGCGGTGCGGCTCCTCGCCGAGCGGAACAGAGTCGTCGCGGAAGGGGCCGGCGCGCTCGCCGTCGCGGCCGCGCTCGCCGGGCGGGCCGAGGGCCGGAAGCTGGTCTGCATCGTCTCCGGAGGGAACATCGACGCCGCGAAGCTCGCGACGATCCTCCTCGGCGAGACCCCGTAGCCGAGCTCAGAGCGAGCCGAGCGGAGCGATCGCCCGCACCGGCTGGCCGGTCACCTCCGCGATCCGCTCGAAATGGCGGTCGTAGTGGAGCACCGGCATGCCGGCCGCCTCGGCGGCCGCGGCAACGAGGAGGTCGTTGAGCGGAACCTCCCGGTGGTGCATTCCGCCCCGCTCCGCGAGGAGCTCGGAGATGTCGAGAGCCCGCGTCCACTCGTCGACACCGATGGGACAGAAGGGAAGGGCGTCGAGGTCCCCGCGCAGGGCGCGGAACTCATCGACGTTTCGAGCCGTGTGGAGAAGCTCGGCCTTGACCGCGTCGCACGTGGCAACATCGCCTCCGTCGAGCGCGCCCTCGAACGTCGCTCGTGCGTCGAGCGTGAGCAGGGGCCGCTTCGTCCAGATGCTCGTGTCCGCGAGCTCGATCACGCTACCTCGGGGTCTTCCCACACGAGCCGCTCGAGCTGCTCGTTGTCGAACTCGGAGAAGTCATACTCGAGAAGGCGCCGCCGCCGCCGGCGCAGAACGATCTCCCGTAGAGCTGCGTGTACCGTCTCGGTCGTGCCCTTCGTGCCGAGAGCCTCGCGGGCCTCACCGACGAGCTCGAAATCGAGATTGAGGGACGTCCTGCGCACCGTATGCTTCTTCTCCTTCACGGAATATAGATTGGCAGATGTAACGGATATGCAACAGCTCAGCGCCAACTTCCGATCAGCGCGCCCCCGGCGACGACGAGCGCGCCCGCTGCGGCGACCCGGCGGCCGATCATCTCGCTTCGCCCCAGGACGAACGCGGCGAGTGCGACCGCCCAGAGCGACTCCGTCCCGACGAGCGGCGAGACGACCGTCACCTTCCCACGCTCGAAGGCTTCGAGGATGCAGGCGTAGGCAGCGCCGAAGAGCAGGCCGCTCAGGAGGAAGGGGCGCAGGGCGCGGCGCAGGTCACCGCCGAGGGCGGGCCCGCGCGCGACGAGGAGGTACGCGGCGAGCACGACGCCCCCCGCCCCCAGAACAGTCGCGGCGCCGAAGAGCGGCGGCATGGCGGTGTCCCCGGCCGCCCACCGGACGACGTTGTCGCGCACGCCGAAGGCGAAGGCGGACACGAGCGCGAGCAGGATCCCGATCGCCCTGAAGTGCGCCGGGCGACCGCGCTCACCGGCGAGGAGCCCGCCGCCGAGCACGATCACCACCGTGCCGACGACGAGCGCCACGCGCACCGGCTCGTCGAGGAAGACGATCGCCAGGAGCCCGGAGAGAAGTGGCGCCGCGCCGGCCACCACGCCCGTCCGGGAAGAGCCGATCTCGCGCACGGCGAGAACGAAGAGGAGCTGCGAGATCCCCGGCGCCAGCGCACCGCCGAGGAGGTACGGCCAGACGTCGCCGAGGCCGCCGGGCGCCTTCGCGGCGACCGCCGCAGCGACGGCGCAGACCGCGAAGGCGACGACGATCGAGGCGAGCGCGCCGGCGTACGCGTCGCCGTTCCGCGCGAGCCCGAGGCGAAGGGTGACCGCGACCGCGCCGTAGAGGACGCCGGCGGCGCAGGCAAGGAGGACGGCGGCCAAGCCCTACGCGGGGCGCGAATCGGAGGCGTCGAAGATCCGCATGGGAATGCCCGCGAGCGGCTCCCCGCCGTTGCGACCGACGAGCCACGTGTCCTGCATGTAGAGGCAGGAGCGGCCGTCCGGCGAGATCGCGTGCGGGTGCATCGAGAGCACCATGTTCTCCCGGAGCACCGTCTCGACACCCTCGCCGATCTTCGGGTGCTCGATCATCGTCATCCCGATCGAGTGGCCGGTGACGTGGCCGAGCTGGAAGCCACGGTCGACGAAGCCCTTCGCGACCGCGCGGTGGACGTCGTGGGCGACCGCCCCGTCTCGCAGCGCCGACGTCGCCGCTTCGTAGTACTCCTCGTAGGCCTCGAGCATCCGCTTCGTGTCGTCGTTCGGCTCGCCGCCCGCGACGATCGCCCGCGAGACCTCGACCCAGTGCCCGCCGCGCCCCGCGACCTCCAGCGAGGGGAGGAGGACGTCTCCGGGCCTGATCCGCCTCTCTGCGGACGCGATCCGGAACTCGGGCGTCGCGCCGCCACCCTCGCCGACGAGGACCATGTCCATCGTCAGGCGGCCGCAGCCACGCTCGACGAAGAGCTGCTCGACCGGCGCGAGGATCTCCGCCTCGGTCTTCCCGACCTCGAAGGCTTCGAGGAAAGTCCAGAAGCCGTCCGTGTTGATGCGCACGCTCTCGCGAACCGATTCGAGCTCCGCCTCGCTCTTGACGGCCCGGGCGAGGTCGAAGTGCTCGTCCCAGCCGACGAGGTTGAACTCGCCGGCGGCGAGCGTCCGGTAGTCGCGCGGCGCCATCACATAGTCGAGACCGTAGACGCCGACGTTTCGCCAGTCGTTCCCTTCGATCCAGTCGCGCAGCCAGGAGCCCGGCAGGTCGACGAAGACCTGCTTCTCGATCCACGTCGTCCCGTGCTCGCCGACGTGCCGTGCTTCGGTCGGGAAGACGATCGCCGGCTCGCCGACGGCGGGCAGGAGGACGTAGGCGTAGCGGTGGACGATGACGAAGCCCGAGAGGTACGTCACCGCTCCCTCGAAGCCCGTGTACTCGCTCCCCGAGACGACGAGTGCGTCGAGGCCGTTCTCGGCCATCGCGTCGCGGATTGCCCGGTAGCGCCTCTGAATCTCGGCCTCGTCGATCACTCGACCTCCCGTCCCCAGGAACGCTCGAGGCCCTTCACGAGCGCCCAGATTGCCTCGTTCAGCGGCGTCGGCACGCCCAGCTCGCGCCCGAAGCGCACGATGCCGCCGTTCAGGTAGTCCACCTCCGTCGGCCGCCGCGCCTCCACGTCCTGGAGCATGCTCGCCTTGTGGTCGTAGGCGACCTCGGGCCTGGCGGCGTGGTCGATCAGGTTCTCGGGATCGGCATCGAGGACGACCTCCTGCGCCGCCGCCACGGCCTTCCCCTCGTCCACGAGCCCGCTCACGAAGCGGCGAAGCGGCTCGTGCTCGCAGACGCGCCCGTGCGTCAGGCCCGTGAGCGCGCCGACCGGGTTCGTGGCCGCGTTGAAGATCACCTTCCGCCACTGCGGCCCGCGCGCGTCGGCGACCGCCTTCGTCGGCATCCCGGCCCGCGTGCAGGCGTCCGCAAGCCGCTCGACCTCCGCCATCGGCGCCGGCCTCGGCTCGAAGGGGCCGATCGTCGTCTCGCCGGCGACGTCCCACTGGACGTGCCCCGGCGCGAGGATCCGCCCGGCGGGGAAGGTCGTGCCGCGGATGACCCGCTCGACGTGCTCGGCAATCACCTCCTCGTTGCCGATGCCGTTCTGGACCGAGCACACCGAGCCCGCGCGGAACGCGTGGGCGGTCGCGGCGATCGCAGCCCCGGTGTGCATCGCCTTCGTCGCGACGATGCCGAAGTCGCAAGACGGGATCTCGTCAGCGCTCGACGTCGCGCGGATACCGGTAGCGTGCACTTCGGCTACCCTGGAGAGCCTGAGCCCGCCTTCGTCGATCGCGCGGACGTGATCGGCATTCAGGTCGTAGGCCCAGACCTCAACATCGTCGAGCCGGGCCAAGTGGGCGGCGAAGAGCGACCCGACGGCCCCGCAACCGACAACGCAGATCCTCACAGCGTCTCTCCCGAGCGAAGCGTAGGGGCTAGCTTCCTGTCCGCGGGAAACGCGTACGCATTTTCTGCGGCTTTGACGAGCCGGTACATGACCCAGTGGAGAGGCGACGGGACGCCGAGCCGCTCGGCCTCTCGCACGAGCGCGCCCGTGATGAAGTCGACCTCGGTCAGCCGCCGCGCGAGCACGTCCTCGAGCATCGACGGGAGGTGCGCGTAGTCCGCCTTCTGGGTCTCGCCCCTGCGGACGGCGAGCGCGTTCATCTCCCAGGGATCCTCGTGGAGCGCGACTCCGGCGGCCGCCGAGACCCGCTTCCCTTCCTCGATGAGCGCGTGCACGAGGTGGCCGAGATCGGTCGGCGCCGCCTCCTGGGCGAAGAGTCCGACATGCGGAAGACCGGTGAGCGCGGCGACGGTGTTCACGGTCGCGTTGAAGATGAGCTTCGACCACTGCGCGGGCAGGAGGTCCGGAAACGCCTCGGCCCGGAGCCCCGACTCGAGCAGGAGGTCGCGTACCCGCTCGACGAGCGGGTACGGCGTACGGGAGGCGGCGTACGGCCCCATCCACGTCGCGGTGTCGAGCTCGTACTCGACGTGCGTGTCCGAGCGCCGGACGCCGCTCATGAACGTCACCGCCGAGACGATCGGCCAGTCGCCGTGGCGGCGGATGATCTCCTCGGCGCCGAGGCCGTTCTGGATCGTCATGATCGTCGCGCCGGGGACCCGCCCCGCGAGGCGCCCGGCCGCATCCTCGAGCTGTGTCGCCTTGGTCGCGACGATGCCGAGCTCGAAGTCGGGCAACATGGCGGCGTCGGACGACGCGAACAGGCGAGCGACGAAGTCGTGCTTTCCGGAGATGCGGAGGCCGTGCTCGCGGAGCGCCCGCGCGTGCTCCTCGCGGCGGGTGAGGACGGACACCTCGGCCACGCGCGCGAGGTGACCGGCGTAGAGGCTGCCGATGACACCGGCGCCGATGACGCAGATCCGCTTCACGGCGAGGATCTTAGAGCCGCTAACGGAATGACCACGCGTCGATCGGGTGCGCTGGGCGGTGTGAAGCAAGGAGGCAGGGAGCGCCCATATCGAGCCAGCATGGGCGCGACCAGGACGCGGCATCGCACCGTTCAGCGCGGCCGATCGACCCGTGCTTCGTTCTGTTAGGGGCTCTTATGACCCGCCGGGACGGGGAAGCCCTCAGGCGCCGGCCGACTCCTTCTTGCGACCCGCGCGGGCGGCCTTGAGAGCGAAGCCGAGCATCGCCCGCGGAAGGCGCTGCGCCCGCGCGAGCACGGCGTCGAGGGCGACGACGAAGTCCTCGATGTCCTCTTCGCTGATCGTCATAGGCGGGATTCCCTTGATGACGTTGAGCCTGTGCCCGGCGACCTGGATCAGCACCGCGTGATCGGTGAAGAGTGGCACCGCGACGAGCTGGGAGAAGAGGCCCGGCTGGGCGCGCTCGAGCAGCCGCCAGCTCGCACTCCGGCCGGACGGCTCGCCAAACTCCATGCCCCAGAGAAGTCCGAGGCCGCGCACCTCGCGCACGACGTCGTACCGCTCCACGAGCGCCTGGGTGCGCTCGAGCAGGAGCGCGCCCAGGCGATCCGAGCGCTCGACCAGCCCCTGCTCGTCGAGCTCGTGCAGGGTGGCCAGGCCCGCCACCATCGCGAGGTCGTTGGGCGCGAAGGTCGATCCGTGGGAGAGGGCGTTCTCGAGCGAGTCGAAGACCCGGTCGAAGACCTCCGTGCGCATGAGACAGGCGCCGACCGGGATGTAGCCGCCCGAAAGCGACTTGGCCAGGGTCACGATGTCCGGCTCGAGCGACCAGTGCTCGAGCGCGAGCATGCGGCCGGTGCGGCCGAAGCCGGTCTGCACCTCGTCGACACAGAAGAGCGTCCCGTAGCGGCGGCAGAGCCGGGCGGCCCCCTCGAGGTACCCGTCCGCGGGCATGATCACGCCCTTGCCCTGGATCGGCTCGAGGATCAGCATCGCGACGTCCTCGCGCCTGAGCTCCTCCTCGAGCGCCTCCAGATCGTTCCAGGGCACCTGAGCGAAGCCGGGGAGGAGAGGGCCGAAGCGGGCGGTGAACTCGGGGTTCCCGTTCGCGGAGAGGGCGCCGAGCGTCAGCCCGTGGAAGCCGTGCTCGGCCGAGACGACGCGCGGCCGCCGCGTGGCGGCGCGGGCGAGCTTGATCGCCGCCTCGTTCGCCTCGGTGCCCGAGTTCGTGAAGAGCACCCGCCCGAGCGAGGCCGGAGCGCGCCGGAGCAGCTCCTCCGCGAGGAGCGCCGGCAGCTGCGCCACCCCGAGCTGGATGGAGCTCGGCGTCTCGAGCTCGAGCGCGTCGATGAGGGCGGCCCGCACCCGGGGATTGTTGCGGCCGACGTTGAACATGCCGAACCCGCCGAGCATGTCGAGATACCGGCGCCCGTCGACGTCGTAGAGGTATGCGCCCTCGGCGCGCGCCCAGTGGCGGTCGAAGCCGATCGTCCGCAACAGGCGGACGAACTGCGGGTTGACGGCCCGCGCGTGGGTCTCGAACTCCCCGCCCGCGCGCTCCGCGAGCAGCGCCCGAAGGTCGAATCCGGTGCTGGCAGGCCATCCGCCCGTTCGCTCCCGGGCCGATCCGAGCGAGTCCGCGCTCACGAGTCGGGCGCTCCGCTCTCGGGCATCCTCGACGTGCATCAGGTGAAAGTTATCGCTTCCACCACATCGAAGGCATCAGCGCCGATCCCCCGCCGAGGCGATGGGGTCACGCCGACTCCTCGCCGCGCGCGGCGCGCCGGCGCCGGCGGAGCACCGGGAGCCGGAGCTCCCTCCCGCCCGTGATCCCAGACGGCCGCAGGATGATGACAAGCGCCATGAATGCGCCGATGACGACAAGCCGGCTCCCGGTCGGGAGGTCGAGGTGGAAGGGGAAGCTGACGCCGTCCTCGGCGTTCGCGAGGAACGAGCTGAAGCCGTTCACGAGCAGTGCTCCCAGGACCGCGCCCCAGAGGCTCGAGACGCCACCGATTACGAGCATGGCGAGCGAGAGGAACGTGAGCCCGAGATAGACCTGCTCCGTCGTGATGTTGCCGAGCATGTGGACGTACAGGCCGCCGGCGAAGCCGGAGAGGGCGCCCGAGAGAGTGAAGGCCCAGAGGCGCTGCCGGTGGACGTTGATGCCCGCCGCCTGGGCCGCGGCCGGGTCCTCGCGGGTCGCCC